>JAETTS010000192.1 GCA_021769025.1 Enterocloster bolteae | reverse complement strand
CTTCCAATACAGGCATAATATTGTTCATTGCTTCTTCAAAAACTTCTACAGCGTCCTTGCCGGTCTTCTCTGCGACACGTTCAAATGCGCCGTAAACGATCTTCTGGGCAACACCCTTTTTTCCATCCAGCATGATATTATTGATCAACTTGGTTACAACCTTATTGTTGTAGATCGGGTCTGCCAATACGTCTCTTTTCTGAGTATGTCCTTTACGTGGCACGTTACTTCCCTCCTTAACTATATCTGCGTTAATTCTCCGGTACTCACATGTTTCCATAGAAATGTGTTCGTGCACGGTTCTTTAATATATATCCTGCAACCTACAGGTCCATATCACTCATCCTGCACTAACAAAAACCGGGAAACGAAAATGGTACTAATTACTTTTTGGCTTTGGGCCTCTTTGCTCCGTACTTGGAGCGAGCCTGCATTCTGTTGGCCACGCCTGCGGTATCCAACGTACCTCTTACGATGTGGTATCTGGTACCTGGCAGGTCCTTTACTCTTCCGCCACGGATCAGCACAACGCTATGCTCCTGAAGGTTGTGTCCTTCTCCCGGGATATAGCTTGTCACTTCGATGCCATTGGAAAGACGTACTCTGGCGATCTTTCTTAAAGCAGAGTTAGGCTTTTTAGGAGTGGCAGTCTTGACAGCGGTACAAACGCCTCTCTTCTGTGGAGCAGACTGGTCGGTAGCCCGCTTCTGTAAAGAGTTGTAACCCTTCTGCAATGCCGGTGCAGTAGACTTCTTTACAGATGTCTGTCTTCCTTTTCTAACTAACTGGTTAAATGTTGGCATTCTTTTCACCTCCTGTGATATTCTCTGTGGTTGCTGTAAATCATTTTTTGTATGCAAAAAAATAAAACATGTTTTCGCATGCTTTCTCATTATATACAGATTATGGATGGATGTCAAGGGGGAAATTTCATTTTCCCCCTGTGTTTCCAACATATTTATTCATTGTGATTTCTACTGCGGAGTGGGCGGGTATAGCGCAGTATCAAATCCGTGGGTTCCATATGGCATTCTCTTTGTCGTATGCTTATTGGAATATTCCATAAGCTGTGCATCTGTAAGGAGACAGAACGTTCCGCCGCTGCTTCTGGGAGTGGTGTCAAAATGATACCAGCCCTCCCCACAGTCAATCAGGTTCCACCAGTGATGCCCATCCAGGCGCACAACCTCAATACTGGGAATGTCTGCCCGGCTAAGGAGAGCCAGCGCCACTGAATAATACGTATAACAGTCACCGGATTTCTTGCGGAAGCCATTGTACGCCGCCTCCACCCAGTCCCCCTTTTCAGAGGTGGATACATATCGGATATTGCTTCTCACCCAGGAATAGATGGCAGTAGCTTTTTCCGCTTTGCTCATCTGGTCATTGGTGATCTTGTCCAATACCTTATCTGCCATAGCATCTACGGTGTGATGGGTCTCCGATTTTTCTTCCTCCGGCGGGATCTCTGTAGGCTTCTTATAATTAACCTTGCAGACCCCCTTCTCATCAAACGTATACTCAATATCATCAATGATTATGGTCTTGTCCACCGCTAGGGCACCGCTCTCATCCGCATAGTACCGGTTCTCTCCATCCTGAATCCAACCGGTCTTCACATACCCTTCCCCATCAAAATAGTACCATGCATCCTTGATCTGCATTATCTGGGACACCGGAAAACTTTTATCCGGATTCTCATAATACCATCTTCCATCCTCACTTTTTAGCCATCTTCCTATGGATCTGGGGCCGTCTTTTTGATTCGCCGCAGCCGCTGGAAATACCGCCGCCATTGTGAATATCATTGCCGCCAGAATTATATGCCACCGTTTCATTGACCGTTTCCTCCTTGCACTATTCTGTGATTGCCACGTACTCGATGGACTCAATCACACCATCGGTTACTATAAAAGACAAGGTTGACTTCTCCTTGGTATACGTGTACACACCATACTCTTCCACATAATCTTCCCCATAAGCAGCCAGCATCTCCTCCACCGTAGATCCAAGACGGATTCCCTCCGGTGTAGCCACCGAATCATCAATAAAATAAATCGAATTTACATAATCTGTGCTGCCCTTCGGGTAGGTATATAAATCAAAGCCGTTATAGCTGTATATCTTATCCAGCCCCTCAAAGGCACAGCTGGGAGTCTCCGCATAATTACTATAGTCTCCCAGACCGCTAAGTATGGGGGCCACATCTTCATTCATTCCTATGATGACATCGCCGCTCTGGAACAGAAAGCCGCTATGGCTTGTTTCTGCCGTTGACTGCGCTGTCTCTGTTTTCACAGCCTCCCCCTTGTTCTCTTTGTCTTTGCCCTCAGCCGTCTCCCCAGCCTGCCGCACCGCCGTTGTCCCCGTCCCCGATGCCGTCTGGCTTCCTCCGTTTCCAGAGCATCCAGCCAGCCCCATTGCCACGGCCAAAACAATTGCTGCAACATCCATTCTTTTTCTCATAATCGGTTACTCCTCATGAAATTTTCTTCTGTAGCACTTAATCCGATTTTCTCACCTGTTACCTGTCAGTATTTTGCCCCAGTTCCTGTTCCTGTCTGGCCTTCATCTGGTTGTAGAAATCGGATTTTTCCTCCCATACCTTCACAAGTTCAGAATCATTGTGATGATCGGAAAGGCCATATTCTTCCTTCAGAATTCTTCCGAAGTACTTGGACAGCTTCTCAGCTCCCGACAGATTTAAGTGGAGCCCCCCATCATAAGTGTCTGTCTGAAAATCCAACCCTACATCTTCTGTAAGGTTCAGGAAATTAATATATCGAATCTGATTCTCCTGTGCGTACTCCACCATCTGCTCATCCCACTGTTCATACCAGGAAGGGTAGATGGACGGCGCTTTTATCAGAATCAGTTGGATATCATGATCGTTACACAGCTTTGTGATCTTATCCAGATACTCGTATGCATTTTCCCCAAACTGATAATTTCCCAGTTTCTTATCCTTCGGAAAGGTTCCCGCCGGCTTTACATCCACACGCATATA
The DNA here is from genome assembly GCA_021769025.1 of Enterocloster bolteae. Next base: position 2,633 of record JAETTS010000192.1, on the reverse strand, counting down.
ATATCCGTTGTGGGACACCTTGTCCTTATGGAACAGATAACGAAAATCCTCTTTTGTCAGTTCGCTCCACCGGGAATGATAGCGAAGAAGAGGAATCACATATTCAATAAAGTTCTCATCTTCCGTCATAGAGGCTTTAATGGACTTTACCTTGGAGGCCGACCACTTCATTCCGTCCAATGTCATCCGGTTGTAGGCCTCCTTCTGAGGCTCATCATATTTCATAGCCAGCACATTAAACACCACAATCTCTGGCTTTTCATATTTCAGTGTCTCTTCCAAAAGATAATAGGATTGCCAGATCAACTGCTGGGCGCTCCCCCGGATATAGCTGGTGATCCCATACTCCTCCCACAGCGTAACCGGAGAAAAATTCTCATACACTTCGCAGTCTCCAATGAAAATTACATCATGGGTGGTGGTTTCCTTATAATATTCGGCAATTAACGCTCCTTCTATAATATCTCCCATGTATTTCGGTTTCAGAAGGCTGGTGAGAACCATCAGGCTTCCTATGATAAGTACAGCCCAAAAAATGCACACCTGCTTTTTCCGTCCCATATGGATGCTCCTTCCCGGCAATCATTCAGATTTTCTCTGAACAACTCCCCTTTCTGTCCTTTTCCAGCGCGCCTGAAAAGCCATTCTTTCAACACACGCTAAAACTGATTATAGATGAACTGGCTGGAATCATACCCCACGCCATATGCACCGATGATCACTGTACACAGAAACAGGCCGTACAGCAAGGCATACCTTACGGAGACAGGCTTTGCCTCCAGCTTTTCTCGGATACTTCCGCTCCTCCCTGCCAAGCTTACTCCCAGCAGTATCACAGTTCCCGCCATAAGCACAGCATAATCGCTGACTGTCAGGCCCAGAGTCAAAAGCCTTCCGTCAAAAAGCTGGCTAAGCCTGGAGTGGAGAAGCATATCTCCAAACATTCGAAACGTCAGCGGCACATCCCGATAGCAGTCCAACATCCGCAGGCTGCTCATCAAAAGCACAGTCCGCACCACCTGAAAGCCGGAATACCACCGTTTTCCCGCCACATGAAACCTGGCATGGAATCTGGCATAGAACGGTTCGCACTCCTGTGACAGGATAATGATCACCCCATTTAAAAGACCCCACACCACAAAATTCCAGCTGGCGCCGTGCCAGATCCCTGTGGTAAACCATACCGCAAGGCTTGCCACATAAACCGGCATTCGTTTCCCCACGTAATCTCCCAAATGCTTCCTGCAGAATCTGGAAAACGTAAGCATGGGCTGGCACACAGACACCGGGTAAAAAATATACTCTGTAAACCAGGCTCCCAGACTGATATGCCACCGCCTCCAGTATTCGGCAATATTTTTGGAAAAATAAGGACGGATAAAATTCTCCTGTACCCGAATCCCCAAGGCCTGTGCGATTCCGATGGTAATATCAATGCCGCCAGTGAAATCTGCATAAAGCTGAAGGGCATAAAACATCATTCCCACAAACACGTAGATTCCGTCATAGATCTCCGGCTGCCCGATGATAGTGGTTACCCCCGGCAAAATCCGGTCTGCAATCACCAGCTTCTTAAAAAATCCCCACAGAACCCGCTCCAGCCCGAAAGAAACCTCCCGGGCATCAAACCGATGCTCTGCATATAACGTTTCTCTCATCTTATCAAATCGGTTGATGGGCCCCTGAATCAGCTGGGGGAAAAAGGAAACAAACAGCGCCAGCTTTCCAAGGCTTCCCTCCGCCGGATATTTTCCCCGGTACACGTCAATCAGATACCCCATGGTTATAAACGTATAGAAAGAAATCCCCAGGGGAAGAAGTAGCGACAGAAATCCAATCCGGCTCTGGCCTCCTGTAAGAGACAATCCAAAATTTATGTTGGCAATTACAAAATTTGTGTATTTCAGCACTGCCAGAATTCCAAAATTCAAAAAAAGTCCCGCCAGCAGAAGATGCCATTGGCGGGATTTTATCTTCTCCTTGTAGCGTTTCCTCTCTTCTCTGCTTAATTCCTTCTTATGCTCCTTTATGTAGGCTGCCTGTTCCCTGTGGAGCCGGTCGATCCTTCTGGCTAAATACCAGGTGCTGACCGTGGTCAGCAGAATGAAAAAACAATTCTTCCAACCGGACACAAAATAGAATAGATAACTGGCCACAAGAAGCAGCTTCCACTGATACCTGGCCGGTATGGTGTAATAAAGAACAAACAGCAAAATCAGAAAGGCAATAAATTCATATGATGTAAACAGCATGGCTTCCTCTCAGAATTTTAATTGCAACAGCCTGTGCTGTCACATCTACTCATCCTCCTCCAGCCGGCGCACTAGATCCCAAAGAGCCTCTGCAGAATTGAAGTTCTCCGGAACAATCTGCTCTGCACCGATCTTTACGTCAAATGCATCGCTGATCTCTGCAATAATGGTCACGATGTCAAAGGAATCCAGAATTCCATCGTCAATCAACGTATCACAACTCTCAAAATCCACATCGGGGTGCAAGTCCTGCAGAATCGTTAAAATCTCATCCATCATTCATTCTCCTTTATCCGTTCTTTTAATGCCATACGGTTGATCTTTCCATTGGCTGTAAATGGCATCCGGTCGATCTTCTCAATCCGGTTGGGCAGCATATAT
>JAETTS010000191.1 GCA_021769025.1 Enterocloster bolteae | reverse complement strand
CGAAGCGTTGCGCGAAGATTGCGGAGCATTTTGATCAGGCAAAACTGGTGGCGGACAGCAGGGAGTATGTAACCTATACAGGGTATCTGGACGGGGAAATGGTTAGCGTGACTTCAACAGGAATCGGAGGCCCTTCGGCTTCCATCGCCATGGAAGAATTGGTGCAGTGCGGGGCAGATACCTTCATCCGTGTAGGCACTTGCGGGGGAATTGATCTGGATGTAAAAGGCGGGGATATCGTCATTGCCACCGGGGCGATCCGGATGGAGGGAACCAGCAGGGAATATGCCCCCATCGAGTTTCCGGCTGTGGCCAATCTGGAAGTGGCCAATGCGCTGGCAGCTTCCGGCAAGGAGTTGGGTTACACCTGCCATACAGGGGTTGTCCAGTGCAAGGATGCATTTTATGGCCAGCATGAACCGGAGCGCATGCCAGTCAGCTATGAGCTGCTGAACAAGTGGGAGGCTTGGAAGCGCTTGGGGTGCAAGGCTACAGAGATGGAATCGGCGGCTCTTTTTATTGTGGCCAGCCATCTTGGGGTGAGATGCGGCTCCGATTTCCTGGTAGTAGGGAATCAGGAAAGAGCGGCAGCCGGGATGGAAGATCCAATTGTCCATGATACGGAAGGAGCCATTAAGGTGGCCGTAAGAGCTCTTAAGAAACTGATTCAGGCAGATCAACTCCTGCGAGGCGGAGAAGACTAAAATTGCTAAAACAGCTGGGAAGCCATTAGGCAGATGACAAAAACCAGAAGTGTGATATACTACATTAAGATCAAAAACAGCAGATTCACAAAAGGAGAACCGGGATATTCGGTATCCGCCCTGTGTGAATCTGCTGTTTTTCGTGATAAAGGGCTAACGGCTGTGGGAAAGTCATCCGAACCGCCTCATTTAATATCTCAACCGGATCCCATGGAACCGCTTCTTCTTTCCCAGCTTGCTGTACACATGGAGGTAGACCAGGAAGAACACAGAGGTTACCACCCAGGTTAAGGGATAGCTGAACACGATCATCTTGATGGTTCTGTGGAACGGGACCGCCGCCAGGAGCCAGACAACCCTCAGGGCGCACACGCCGATCATGGTGAGAAACATGGGGATCCACGAATCCCCGATTCCTCTTAAGGCGCCGGAATAGATTTCCACGATCACGTAAGTAAAGAAGGTAGGCACCAGGAAATGGAGAATCTCCATGCCGATGTCTAAGACCGCCGGGTCTGTAGTAAAAATTTCATAGATATAGAATCCGAACCGGTACAAAAATATGCTCATAAATACAGTGGCGCCAAAGGTCATGGCCAGACAGATGCGGATTCCTTTTTTTACCCGATCCAGTTTATTGGCCCCGAAGTTCTGCCCTACAAAGGTGGTGATGGAGATGCCGAAAGCATTGACGATCATCCAGAACATAGCATCGATCTTCCCGTAGGCTGTCCACGCCGCAACCGTATCCGTGCCCAGACTGTTGACGCTGGACTGGATGATCACGTTGGAAGAAGAATACATGACTGATTGAAGCCCGGCAGGCAGGCCGATCCGGATGATACGCTGCAGCATCCGGCGGTCCAGCTTTATCTGGGAGAAGGTTACCCGGTGCATGTCCTTTGTGTGGGTTAAGACCAGAATCACCAGCAAGGTACTGACTGCCTGGGAGAGAATGGTGGCCAGGGCCACTCCTGCCACGCCCATCTTTAGAACCACCACAAAAACCAGATCCAGGACGATGTTGGTCATACAGCTGGCAATCAGGAAATAGAGGGGCCGCTTGGAATCTCCTACCGCCCGCAGGATTCCAGAGCCGATGTTGTATATCAGGTTAAAAATGGTACCCAGGAAATAGATTCTCATGTACAGGGTGGCGTATTCCACCACATCCCCCGGTGTCCCCATGGCACGCAGCGCCAGCGGAGCGCCAAAAAAACCGACCACCATAATGATGCCGCCGCACAGAATGGAGAAGGCGATGGAGGTATGGACCGCGTACCCTACCATCTCAGGCCGTTTTGCACCGTAATACTGAGAGATGATGACTGTAGCGCCGGAGGCAAGGCCGACGAAAAAGCCCACCAGCAGGTTGATGATAACGCCGGTAGGCCCTCCTACGGCAGCCAGCGCCTCTTTCCCCACAAATCTTCCCACAACGATGGCATCCACCGTATTGTACAACTGCTGAAAAAATGTTCCAAACAGAATAGGAAAGAAGAACAGAAGAAGCTGCTGCCAGATTACGCCCTCTGTAATCTGGTTCTGAGTGACATCTTTTTTTGGACTCTTAAGCGTTGATTCCATGGCATTGATCCTCTCATTGGTATGTAGACAATTATGATTTGGAGCGTAGTCAGACCACTATATCACAGTCAAGGAGAGAATACAACCGGTAAATTATTTTATTTTTGCTTTGTCTAAAGCAGTCTCGATGGCATGTATTAAAGCCTGGGATGTGTACCGTGTTTCCATGGAATAAGAAAGATTTTCCAGAGACTGGCTGTTTACAATCTGGCTTTCCAAATCTTCCAGTACCGGCTGCATGAGAGGGTACATGGTGGTGACTGCTTCATCCAAAGATACAAAGGAAACCGAGTTAATCTGGTCTGCATCCACAGCTACCTCCACATTGATATTTTGGCTGCCTACGGTGAGAGAAGCGGTATAGACGCCAGGAACATAGGCAGCAGCCGGTGAGGCGGAGGAAGTGTCTTTTTTCGGCCGGAACATGATTAGAAACAAGCTGACCAGTAAAATAGCAAGACCGATAAAGATTGCCGTGTAGACGATCTCCTTCATCCGCAGAACCACAATTTTTGTTTTGGAGCTCATTGCAGGACCTCCATAAGTTTATTTACTCTAATCTATTAGCAAGCAGGCTTTTTCATTCCTTTTTTAACATAATTATGCTATACTGTTTTAGAAAGACGGGGAGAAGAAAAATGTCACTACAATTTATAATCGGAAGCTCCGGTTCCGGCAAGACACGGATTCTGTACGAGCATATTATAAGGCAATCCATAGAGGAGCCCAATGGCCGGTTTATCGCTATTGTGCCGGAGCAGTTTACCATGCAGACCCAGAAGGAGATGGTATCCCTTCATCCCAAGCATGGTACATTCAATATTGATATTGTCAGCTTTCAGCGATTGGCCTATCGGATCTTTGAGGAGTTGGGGGTGGAGAATCCGGAAGTGCTGGATGACATCGGAAAGTCCATGGTCTTGAGAAGGGTGGTGTCCGGCCAGAAGAAAATTCTGGGAATTTATGGAGGGCATTTCAGCCAGACCGGATTCATCAACCAGTTAAAGTCCATGCTGTCTGAACTGTATCAGTATGGAATCCGGCCAGAGGATTTAAAAGAGGCTGTTGCCCAGGCAACAAGCCCGTTACTTAGGGAAAAGTTAAAGGATCTGGCAGTTATCTATGAAGAATTTAAAAAAGCCATTGCAGAACGGTTTATCACGGCGGAGGAGATCCTGGATGTGCTGTGTCGGGTGCTGCCCCAGTCAGAGATCATAAAGCAAAGCGTGGTTACGCTGGACGGTTATACAGGCTTTACTCCGGTTCAGTACCGGATTCTGGAACTGATGATGATTCATGCCAAAAAGGTGGTGGTTACCGTCACCATGGATCCTGGGGCGCAGCCCTTTAAAAAGGAAAGCATACACCATCTGTTTTATATGGGCAAGGAGATGGTGACCCGCCTTCACCGTCTGGCAGAAAAGCACGGTATACAGAGGGATAAGGATATTCTGATGGAGGGGACGGTTTGCCGTTTCAAGGACAGCCCATCCATTGGTTTTATCGAAGGCCATCTCTACCGCTACACAAAGGAGGCTTCCTGGGAGCCGAAAGAGGTGCAGGTATACCGGGCGGTTTCTCCGGGGCAGGAGGTGGCGGCTGCGGCAGCCCGGATTCACCGTCTCGTGCAGGAAGAGCATGTTCGGTATCGGGAGATGGCGGTGATCACCGGGGATCTGCCGGGATATCGGTATGAGATCGTCAACCGCTTTCAGGCAGAGGGAATCCCTTATTTTATGGACAGTAAAAAGAGCATCCTGGAAAATGTGATGGTGGAATTTATCCGTGCTGCCCTGGAGGCAGTGTCCAGGGATTTTGACTATGAAAGTATGTTTCGCTTCCTGAAAACCGGCTTGGTGACAGACCAGGGGGAGGAGCTGGATCGGCTGGAAAACTATGTGATGGCTTTGGGGATCCGGGGGTGGAAGCGGTGGAACAGCACGTGGGAATATACGTATCGGGGCGGAGCAGATCTGAACCTGGAGGAACTGAATGGGTTTCGCAGACAGCTTCTCATTCCGGTGGAGGCTTTAAGACAGGCTTTGAAGGAGCAGGGCAGGACCATTTCCACCATGACAGACGGCGTGGTGGCATGTCTGGAAGCATGCCAGGTAAGAGAAAAACTAATACAATATCAGGAACATTTTGAGCGCACAGGGCAGTTTAGCCTTGCCAAAGAGTATGAGCAGGTTTACGACAGGGTCATGGAGCTGTTTGAACGCCTGAAAGGAGTTTTAGGAGACCAGGTTGTCAGTGTGCGGGAGTATGGGCAGATTTTAGATGCAGGGTTCGGGGAGATTCAGGTAGGGGTGATTCCTGCCACAGTGGACAGAGTGGTGGTGGGAGATATCACCAGGACCCGTCTGGGCCAGATAAAGGTTCTGATCTTTATTGGAGTCAACGAAGGTGTGGTGCCTTCCAAGAAGGAGGGGGCAAGCCTGCTTACGGACAGGGACAGGGAAATGCTAAAAGAATGCAGGATTGAACTGGCTCCAACTTCCAGGGAGGATGGGCTGATGCAGAGATATTACCTGTATCTGATGTTGTCAAAGCCATCCAAAAGACTTATCTTGTCCTATGTGTCCTTTGACCAGGCAGGGAAGGCAAAGCGGCCTTCCAGCCTCATTGGAGAGTTGTGCCGTCTGTTTCCGGCATTAAGGATCCAGGACGTAAAGCAGGAAGACGGCCCGATCCGCTCTGTGCGGGAAGGAAAAGAACAGTTGATTCGGGGGCTTAGAGTTTACAGGGAATCAGGGAAGGAATCAGATTTTAAGGCGGAGGATAAGGGATTTTTGGAATTGTATCGCTGGTTTTATTTGGATCCGGAATATAAAGGGCTTATAAAATCACTTACAGAGGCAGCATTTTATTCTTATGAAAAAAAGGGAATCAGTGGCGCTGCGGCCAGGGCGCTTTACGGGAAGGTTCTCCAGGGCAGCATCACCAGGCTGGAGCGGTATGCTGCCTGCGCCTATGCACATTTTCTTCAGTATGGGCTGGAACTTATGGAACGGCAGGAATACCAGATTGCCGCTGTGGACATGGGCAACATGTTCCACGGTTCCATTGACTTATGCTTTAAGGAGTTGGAGAGAGAAAAACGGAGCCTGGCTGTTCTGACAGAGGAACAGAGAAAGGAACTGGCACAGCGTTGTGTCCAGCAGGTGACACAGGAATATGGGGCTGCCATCCTTACGGATTCCGCCAGGAACCGGTATCTGGCAGGAAGGATTGAGCGGATGACAGACCGGACGCTGTGGGCTTTGGCGGAGCAGTTAAAGAAAGGGGATTTTGTGCCATCTGGTTTTGAGGTGTCCTTTTCCGCCATCGACAATCTTAAGGCTATGAAGATCCGGCTTTCAGAGGACGAA
>JAETTS010000190.1 GCA_021769025.1 Enterocloster bolteae | reverse complement strand
CGATACCATGAGTAAAGCCGGAAATATCCTTTACTTCTTTTGCCTGCACCCACTTTGCTTCTTCCGGAATCGGAGCAGCGCCATGATGCACACCCTGAGCTACCGGGCACATTGTTTCTACTTCATGTGAATAAATCATTGTAAAACTCCTTTCAATAAGTAATAAGTGTGAAGTATTTTGTTGGTATTGTTAAATTTATCACATCATACTTAATTATTATTTTCTCACAAAATGTGACATTAGTCCAGTGGTTTTTGAAAAAATCCACCAAAAAAATTGACAAAGAGATAACTTAAAAATTAGTGAACAGATATAGATAAATACCTATAAAACTTATAGATATAATAGCCTTTGAGGACCTGGCTTTGGCCATGTCCTGAAAAGGCAAGACAGTACATTTGGCCCTTAAATCATATCTAAAAAGGCGCTTACGATCTTCGGCATATATCGTTTCCGTTTATAATAGAAATTCACTTCTCTGGAGGCATCCTGGTGATTCAGCTTGTAATAGATCAGGCTTTCATCCTCTGGCACGTGGCGGATCAGGGTATCGGAACAGAACGAGATCCCCATGCCATAGCGGGACAAGTTGTAAGCGGTGATCTGCTGTTCCAGCTCTAACTGGATCCGAGGCAGAAAATGGAAACTGCGGCAGATTCGGTCGGCGCGTTCTCTGGTGTCATTGCCGGTTTTTAAGAGGAGAAATGGCTCATTTTGAAAGAGCTCCAGGGAAACCGGAGGGATCCGGGAGTTCAGATGGCGGTTTTTTCGTATATCCCCTGCAGTGAGGGCATAGTTTTTTAACTTTTCACAGACAGAAAACCGAACTGGAACCGTCAACAGAAGATGCTCTTCACAGAAAAAGCGTTTGCCATAGATGGACAGATCCATGCTTTGGTTATCGATCAGAAGATCCAGGGAGCCGGAAAAAAGCCGCTCCGTCAAGGCGGAAGTAGTGGCTTCTGTCAGGTCGATATGGATATGGGGGTAATGCTCTGTGAAGCGCACCAGAATCGGTGGCAGCACGTAGGAGGCAAACAGATTCGTCCCCCCTACGGAGATGGAGCCGCTTTTCAGCTCCCGCATGTCGTTGACATAATTCTGAAAGCCATTTTCCACATCCATGATGATTTCAATGGAACGGATGTATTCCTTCCCCAACTCTGTAAGCTGGATAGGGCTGGAGCTGCGGTCAAAGATGGGATAGCCAATCTGAGCCTCCACCTTCTTGACAGCAGCGCTTAAAGACGGCTGGCTGATATACAGGTTTCGTGCCGCCCTGGAAAAGTTCATTTCTTTATAAACCTGGTAGACATAGTGCATCCCCTGGAACATGGAAAGCCCCTCCTGTTCCTTCTATAGACATATATCTATAGAAAGTATGATATTATATGTATTTGAAACTATTGTAGTATGGATTTATACTCAAGTCAAGAACAGCATACCGGCAATACGGTCCTTTTTCATAAAGATTTGTGACGGTGCAAGGGGCAGCTGAAGGGTTACAAAGATTTTGGAAAAGACAGGAAAACAGGAAGAATGGGGAGAAGAAAAGGATGAAGGAAGAAAAAAAGAATTATCGTTTGGAGCATGATTCCATCGGAGAAAAAGAAGTCCCTATGGACGTGTATTATGGAGTACAGACCTTGCGTGCTTATGAAAACTTTCACATAACCGGATTGAAAATGCATCCGGAGCTTATTAACAGTGTAGCCCAGATCAAAAAGGCTGCGGCTATCACCAATTTTGAGGTGGGGGAGTTGGATAAACGGCGGGCATCCGCCATCACCCAGGCCTGTGACGAGATCATCGCAGGAAAACTTCATGACCAGTTTATTGTGGATCCTATCCAGGGAGGAGCAGGAACTTCCTTAAATATGAATGCTAATGAGGTGATTGCTAACCGGGCTATTGAGATTCTGGGCGGAGAGAAGGGGGACTATGCACTGGTCAACCCCAACGACCATGTGAATTTCGGACAGTCTACCAATGATGTGTTCCCTTCCTGTGGCAAGATGGCAGCCCTGAAGCTGCTTTCCAAGGCCCAGGAGCAGCTGAAACGGCTGGAGAATGCGTTACTTGAGAAATCCAAAGAGTTTGATTCTGTGATCAAGATGGGCAGGACACAGCTTCAGGATGCAGTGCCCATCCGCCTGGGGCAGGAGTTCCACGCCTATGCCTCTGCAATCCGGAGGGATATTAAGCGTTTTGATAACGCCAAAGAGGAAATCCGAAGCTTGAACCTAGGGGGTACAGCCATCGGAACCGGGCTCAACGCAGACGTACAGTATTTTCACCGGGTAGTGAAGAATATGTCCACCTTAACCGGAGAAGAACTGGTGCAGTCTTATGATATGATCGACGCTACCCAGAATCTTGACAGCTATGCATCCATATCTGGCATTGTTAAAAATTGTGCTGTAAATCTGTCTAAAATGTCAAACGACCTGCGCCTTATGTCCTCTGGTCCCAGAACCGGCTTCGGAGAGATCAATCTTCCGGCAAGACAGAATGGCTCTTCCATCATGCCTGGTAAGATCAATCCGGTGATCCCTGAGGTGGTCAATCAGGTGGCGTTCAATATTATTGGAAATGATGTGACTATCACCATGGCGGCGGAAGCCGGGCAGTTGGAGTTGAATGCATTTGAGCCTATCATTTTCTATAAGTTGTTTGAGTCCATTGAGACCCTGACCTTTGCCGTGAAAACTCTGGTGGACAACTGTGTGACAGGCATTACGGCCAACAAGGAACACTGCCGCAGGCAGGTGGAGAATAGCATCGGGGTAATCACCGCCATCTGCCCGTATGTAGGCTATGAGACAGCGGCAGGCATCGCCAAGGAGGCGCTGCGTACCGGACGCCAGGTAAGGGATCTGATTCTGGAACGAGGGTTGATGGATCAGGAGCAGCTGAATACGGTTCTGGATCCTTATACGATGACAGAACCTGGAATCCTGGGAAGAGATCCAATGGAGCAGCTGCGGGCATAGAAAGAACATTCTCCTGAAAATCACGTTTGCACACATATTCTGATTCCCACATAAGATATAGTACAAACTTGATCAATATTAGGAGAATAAAGATATGTGTTTAATTTGTGGATGCAATCCTTGCAGATGTGGCCGCAGGTGCTGCAATAGATGTAATAACTGGAACTGTGGATGTGGAAATAACAACTGCGGAGTAGGCGGTGGAATTAGCAACGGCACCAATTGCGGATGCAACTGCGGCTGTGGTAACGGAAACAATAATAATAACAATAACAACAACGGAGCCAACTGCATCTGCCGCTGTAATTGCAACTGCGTATGCAGCAATGGAACCAACAGCGGAAACAACAATAATTGTGGAAACAACTGCAATTGCGGCTGTAACTGCGGCAACAATAACGGAAGCAATAACAACGTAAACTGCGGTAGCTGCTGCAGGTGCAACTGCAATTGTCACCGTCGTCCCTGCGGCTGCAATTGTGGTTGTGGATGCGGGAACAACAGCGGGGTAAACGGCGGAATCAGCAATGGGCCCACCTGTGTCTGCCGCTGGGTATGCAGATGCACTGATAACAATAACTGCGGCTGCAACAACGGTGGCACAATCTACAGGGACAATACGAACCAGTATGCGTTTCAGAATGGGTTCCGCACTGGTTTTCAGGACGGATGGGATAATGCGGTTCAGGCAGAGAACGAAGGAAGCTGCGGCTGCAACAGGCCTATGCCATCCCCGTACGGCGGCCAGATCTACAGCGCCCAGCAGGCTGCGGGCAGTGAGTACAGCGATGAGGTAAGCCTGGCAGAAATGCCGCAGGATAACAACTGTAAATAAAATAGTGACCCATATAGGACATTTGCCGGAAACAAGGTTGACGACCTTGCCGGTTACACCCTGCAGAGCTACAGGCTCTGCAGGTTTTTTATTCCATAGGAAAGTTCGTCCTATGGAACGAAAAGCCCTCCAGGCAGGATGCGCAACACGTATGGGCTTGTTCACTAAGCTCATTGCATCCGCTAAGTGAGCCAATACCTACGCGAGGAGGAAGATGGCAGTTTACGAAACCGCGCTCCGGCGCGAGAGTCCGGTAAGCCGGACTCTTTATTCTGAGCATCTGAATATGGATACGTTTCACCGGTTAGGCGCTGACAGTTAACCCAGCTTCTCAGGAAAACGCCGGGAGGAAGAAATGCCAGTAGTCTGTTTCTGGTATTCCACAGGGGATATACCCATATATTTTTTAAACAACCTGGAGAAATAATTGGAGTCTTCGATTCCCACACACAGGCAGATATCCTGTATTTTCATCTCAGAATCCTGCATCATGGGGAGGGCATGGTAGATCCGTTCCCGATTGATATAGCTGACGATGCTTTCCCCCATCTCATCTTTGAATACTTTGGACAGATGGCCTTTGGACACATGGAGGCAGGAAGCCAGGCTGTCAATGGTGATGGATGTACTTAAGTGAGAACTTATGTAGGCCAGGGCTTTTTTTATGTGGATCGAGTGCTGCCGAAAGCTTTTTCTCTGAACCAGGGCACAGTATGAGGTAATCATATCTGCACCGAAGAAGCTATGGTCAAAAGAAACCAGCCGGTTGTTGATCCGGTGGTTCCATTTGTCCTGCAGTTCCTGGATATAGAGGGCAGGGACTCCAGCGGCGTACGTGATAATCCGGTAAAGAATATTGAAGCTGTAGTCATAGATTAAATGGCTGAAGGTGTCCTTTTTCTTGGGATCCAGAGGGATAAACCCGTAATTTTTGACATGCTGGATCCGAAGGCAGGTATCCAAATCCCCTGCCAACAGGGCTTTGCAAAGATTTAGATCGTTCTGATATTTTTCTTCTAACATGGTCTGATAGGTGTCCAGATGATTCTCCTGAATCTGAAGCCAGGTTTCCCCGATGTCTGCTGATTTTTCCACCGAATGGATGTAAAAAGGGCCGGAGGCCAGATAGCCGGCATAGTCTTTTAGAACCTCTGTCACAGACTGAATCCGAATATGGGTTAAGATGGGAAGCTGGCTGTAAAAATGCTTCAGGGAAGGGATCATGGACAGAGGCAGCCGATTCTCTCTGCTGACACAGTTTGTGAATTCCTCTGTAGGCTTTCCTGTAAGATAGGGGCCCAGGATCAGGAAAGAATCCTTCTCAAGAACCATCAGGCAGGTATAGGTATGAAAGCATTCGGTGATGCAGCAGGTGGTTCCGGGAACCTTGTGGTATACGACATTCTCCAGAAGCTGCTGGTAGCCGGTCATAATCTCATCTGCGAAAAAAATCCGATTCTTAAAGTAAGCGGTCAGCTGTTCCATGCCCTGAACGATGACAGCAGGACAGTCCAGGCAGCAGGTGACCATTTTCAGAAGTGTATTCCATTCCATTTTAAAATCCTCCAAAATAAGCATATTATATTAGAATCGTGCTATGAATATGATTTTTATTCTAATACATTTTTGTCATTTATGCTACTATAATTTTGTAATTAAAAATAATATTATGCATTATGCATAGGAGGAAGGCAAAACAATTGGAAAAAAGAAAATTAAAGGTTGCCATCGCCGGATTGGGGCATAGAGGCAAAGACATCTATGCTTACGGTTCCAGAAAATTTCCAGACCTGATTGAGATTGTCGCCGTGGCGGACACGGATCCAGAGAGAGT
>JAETTS010000189.1 GCA_021769025.1 Enterocloster bolteae | reverse complement strand
GAACCCTGATTACCATATGTAATTACCGGACAATCATCCGTGAAATTGAACGGCTTTCTGCAAACATCTATTTGGATGACCAGGAGGCGGCAGAAAAAGCCATGGACTGTCTGTTTACCCAATTGTACCGGATCTCCGACCCTGTATTTTTGAAACAGCTTCTCTCCTCCATTATCATGCAGGCATCCTCAAAATGCCTCCATTATTCGTCGCTGGAGGCTACCGAGTTTTTGGTGGCGTTAAACCCGCTTACAGATACTGCCCGGATTATGGAACAATGTGTGCCTGCCCTGCGGATTATCTATCAGAAGTATCACAGCACCCATTCCCGAGGAGGCTCCTTAAGCACTGCCATCGATGAATACGTCCGCAGAAATCTTTCTGACAGCAACCTTTCCCTGAAATGGATAGCTGAAAACATCCTGTATATGAATGTGGATTATGTCAGCAAACGTTTTTTCAAGGAAACCGGACAGAAATTCTCCAAGTATCTTACGGACCTGCGCATTCAGAAAGCCAAGGAGCTGCTTATGGGGACAGAGAAAGACAAGATACAGAACATTGCAGAACTGGTGGGGTGCGGTAACAACCCCCAATATTTCAGCCAGCTGTTTCGGAAAACCACTGGAATGACTCCCAGTGCATATATAAAATATATTTCAGGAGGAATGTGACATGGTAAAAGACGAGTTACAAGGAAAGCTTGACCTGGTGATGGATAAGCTTCTGCATTTAGGCGGCGCTGATTATGAAAAGGACAAGGACATTTCCCTGGAAGATGCCATTGCTTCCGGAAATGTGGCCCGAGATTTCGGAATCGAGGAATGGGACTGGCCTCAGGGCGTGGGCCTGTATGGCTTAAGCATGCTTCAGGATCATTACGGCGATGACCGCTTTATGGAATTTTTTGTTCATTGGTTTGAAAGCAATATTGCCAAAGGCCTGCCTTCCAGAAACATCAACACCACAGCCCCTTATCTGACACTGCTTCAGATTTTGGATTGTATGCCGGAGAAAGAAAGGTATGAAAACATGTGCCTGGATCAGGCGGACTGGCTGATCAACCAGCTTCCCAAAACAAAGGACGGCGGCTTTCAGCATGTCACCAGCGGAATCGGAGACAGAAATGCAGTGATACTCAATGAACAACAGCTGTGGCTGGATACCCTGTTTATGGCGGTGTTATTCTTACAGCGGATGGGGAACCGCTATCACAACCAAGTCTGGCAGAGTGAAGCCGTCCATCAGGTATTGGTGCATATAAAATATCTGTACTGCAAAAATAACGGCCTGTTCTATCACGGATTTAGCTTTATCCGAAATGACAATTTCGGGGGGATCTTCTGGAACCGGGGCAATTCCTGGTTTACCCTGGGAATCACACTGTTTTTGGCTGAGGCCCAGAACATGGAGCAGGGAACCAGACAGTATATTGTGGATACCTTCCGCACACATGCCCAGGCCCTTAAAGCCCTTCAGGCACCTTCGGGCCTGTTCCATACCATTCTGGATGACCCTTCTTCCTACCAGGAGGTTTCAGGAAGTGCAGCCATTGCAGCAGGCCTTTTAAGGGGTGTGAAACTTGGCCTTTTGGAGGACAGCTATATGGATTGCGCTAAAAAGGCAATTGAGGGAATCTGCCATAATGTGGACAGGGACGGTACGGTTCTGAACGTATCCGCCGGCACGGCGATGGGGATGAATCCGGAACATTATAAGGGAATCGGCATCCGTCCCATGGCTTATGGCCAGGCTTTGAGCCTCATTGCTTTGTGTGAAGCCCTAAGCGTATACTGATTTTGTAGATGGATTTTTGCCTGTGCAAAAACTGGGCTGTCGCAAGGTTGGCGACAGCCCGTTTAGGTTGAAGCATATTCGAAAGAAGGCTATTTTAATTCTTTTAACGCCCGCTCAACTTCTTTCTTAAACTGTTTCCACTCATCTTCATGATCCACAAAATACTTAGGGCAGCCTTTCTCGTTGACATCGTAATGCCGGATCACGTCGTCGGAAGTCAGATCCAGCTCTTTGCAGAGCCACGCTGTCAGCTTTACCAGGGAATCGTAAGTGGCCTGGTTGTACTTGCCGCTTTCGTCAGGGTGGCAGGTCTCTACGGCGACAGTGTCAAGGTTGCGGGGGGCGTTGGCATAGGCAATCTCGCCGATGGGAATGCATTGGAGAATCTCGCCCTCCAGCCCTACGATGAAGTGGCAGCTGGAGGAACTGCCAGGTTTTTGCGGATCTTGATCGGCTAAGCTGTCAAAGTACTGGCGGTTAGCCTCTGCGCTGGTGCCAGGGTTTCCCACATAGTGGATGACAATGTTGTTGACCCGTTTCATGGTCACATCAGGGCGGGAGAAAATATTTTTCCGTATAAATTTCTGGTCAACCCAATCTGGTGCCTCAATGGACTTTAGGTCTACGGTGTAAGGCTTTTCATATCCCCACAGCCAATATCCGGCCGCCAGGCCGGCCAGGCAGCCAAGAACAAGAGCGAGAAGAATCCCTGCAATAACCAGGGGGGATTTGCGGGAAGAATTCCGGCCGGAGGACAGATAACTTATGCTTTCTGCCCCACCGGAGCGGAGGCGGATATGTCTCATATCATTTGTATTTTCATTGTTCATAGTTAGTCTCCTGATTAATCCTTTTGATTAGTAGTTTATAATTCCAGCCTCATATATATGACTTCCTGATATCCTGCCACGCGGGAATGAAAGCCCTTGGGATTTCTACCGTATTCGACGAAGCCCGCCTGCTGATACATGGATATGGCTCTCACATTTTCCGCCACAACGTTTAACTCAAGCTGGACATAGCCGGCAGTTCTGGCACATTCTATACAGGAGGCCATCAGTGCCTTCCCGATTCCAAGCCCCCAAAACCCTTTGTCAACGCTGATGCCAAATTCGGCGCGGTGCCGCACCTTATATTTCATGCCTACCGCCTCGATTCCAGCGGTTCCTACCACGGCATCATCCACCATGGCAAGTATCTCAATCTCATTGGCGCTCTCGAACTTCTTCTTTAAAAACTGGCCTTCCTGTATGGCATCGAAACTGTTTTCCTCCGGATAGGAAAGGAGATAATCGGTCTGCGAATGGGTCAGGTTAAAGTTATCAAATACAAGCTGCCCATCTTGTTCCGTTCCATTTCTTAAACAGCACGTCATGCCGTTCTTTAACGTTATGATCTTATTGTATTTCATGGCTGCTCCTTTATGAGGGAATTGATTGTTATAGTGTATCACAAGTTTAGCAGAAAAACGATGGTTTTTGGATTATTTTTTTACCAGGATTTTAGAATAATCAAAATAGTCGGTTGATGTTGAATTGCTTCCGATAATTTGCTATATTTTTATATAGCAAGGGAGAACATTATGTGGAGGAATACAGATATGATATTTAATGTAATGGACTATGGTGCAATTGGAGACGGTGTCACCAATGATGGCAAGGCGATTCAGGCAGCAGTGGATGCATGTTCCCAGAGCGGAGGGGGACAGGTGTTGCTTCCGGGAGGAAAGACATACCGTTCCGGAACCATTGTACTGAAATCGTCGGTGGAGCTTTATCTGGAGAATGGCGCGGTCCTAAAGGCCAGCGACCACATGGAGGATTTTAATCTGTTTCATGTTCCTATGAATTATGACGCGGGGCTGGAGGTTCCTACTTATGAAAACTGTGATTATACAGGAAAACCGGCGCTGTATTTTCTCTATGCCAAAGACTGTAGGAATGTGAGGATTACAGGCTTTGGCTCTATTGACGGGAATGAAGAGATTTTCTATGGATTGGTTTCACCGTGGCATATTGACGGAAAGTTTTACCCCAGGATGCCGCTGTTATTTTTAGAGCATGTGGAGCATTTAACCATCCTCCATGTGACCCTGACCCATAGCGCATTTTGGACCACCCATCTGGTCGGCTGCGAGGATGTGCTGATTGACGGAATCCGGATTCTCAATAATCTAAGGCTGGCCAACGGTGATGGGATTGATCCGGACCACTGTAAGAACGTGAGGATCTCCAACTGCCACATTGAGTCTGCGGATGACTGTATCGTGTTTAAGAATACAGAGGGAGCTATGGAGTACGGCAACTGTGAAAATATCTGCGTCACCAACTGTACCCTGATCTCCACCAGCGCAGCCATTAAGTTTGGAACGGAGAGTGCGGCGCCATTTCGGAATATTACGGTTCAGAACTGTAATATCCACCACACCAACCGGGGGATTTCCATGCAGATGAGAGATCAGGGATCCATTGAGAATATCCTGTTCTCCAACTTGAATATCGAGACCAGAATGTTCTCCAAGGAGCACTGGTGGGGATCGGCGGAGCCTATCTGCATCACGGCGGTGAAGCGGAGGGAAGATACCGACTTAGGATTTGTAAAAAACGTTACCTTCCAGAACATCAACTGCGTCTCGGAAAACGGAATCATGATCTATGGGAACCAGCATGCAGGGCATGGACATAATATAGAAAACATTACCTTTGAGAATGTCCGGGTACGGATGGTGAAGAAAACCGACTGGCCCAAGGATATCCATGACCTTCGCCCGACCTATGAGCATCCTATGGTAAACGGCCCCATGGCTGTGGTGTATGCGCGGTATGCCCAAGGGGTTCAGTTTCACAATCTCTCCTATGAGATAGAAAAACCGGTGAAAGAGTATATGGAGAAGGAATATAATGTGGAACATTGTGGCCAGGTGGTGATCAATGGGGAGAAGCAGTGATAGACTCCCTGACAAGGGCCAACGCAGCATCGGATCGGTCATCGTATGAGAAAAGGAAAAAGTACATAATAATTGCGGAGTAAGAAGATAGTATTTTGCAAAAAAGAAGGTGTGATATGCCCAATGTCATTTAGATAACATGTAGTCTTCCAAGATAACATAGCCTGGGGAGAGGCTTGTGTTGTTTTCTCCAGGGTACTTGATATCTTGGAAGGCTATCAAATACTGTCGGATTATCCTAAGGAAGGGATTTGCAATAAGATTCAAAAAAGGGATTGAGTTTTGGACAAACAATGCTATAATAAAAAAATCTTGACTTTTTCATAGAGGGAGGAAGAAACGCGTATGATAAGCACCCTAGACAGAAAGCAGGCTTTCGAACTGCTTAGGAAATACAACAAGGAGTCTTTTCATATTCTTCATGGCTTGACCGTGGAGGGAGTCATGAGATGGTACGCCAAGGAGCAGGGGTTTGGGGAAGATGAGGAATTCTGGGGCCAGGTAGGCCTTCTTCATGACATTGATTTTGAACAGTATCCGGAGAGGCACTGTAAGGAGGCACCCCGCCTTTTAGAGGAAGCGGGTGTGGGAGAGGATATGATCCATGCCATCTGCAGCCACGGCTACGGCCTGTGCAGCGATGTGGAGCCAGAACATGAGATGGAAAAGATTTTGTTTGCTGCAGATGAACTGACAGGACTTATCTGGGCCGCGGCCAAGATGCGTCCGTCTAAGAGCGTGATGGATATGGAGGTCTCCAGCTTAAAGAAGAAATTTAAGGACATACGATTTGCAGCAGGATGTTCCAGGGATGTGCTCGTCACCGGGGCAGAGCGGCTGGGATGGAGCCTGGAGGAACTGATGGAGAAAACCATTCAGGCCATGAGATCCTGTGAGGCTCAGGTCCAGAAAGAGATGGAAGG
>JAETTS010000188.1 GCA_021769025.1 Enterocloster bolteae | reverse complement strand
ATTACCCCATTGTACGTTCCGGTCTCCGGATCATAGTATTCTAATGGATAGCCGTCTGGTTTGCCTGCTATATAGATGATGATTTTTTCCACGATTTTCCTTTCCCGATGTCCTTTTCACTGCTTTTTATCATCTCATCCGTGCGAAACGAAATAGTTTTCCTTTCAATTGTTCCCCAGTTCTTCCTGGATCTTCTGGTTCCAAAAAGCGCGATCATACGTACCCATGCCAGGATCAGCCTCAGGCCGAAGATCTCCACCCCGCACAATGCCACTGCCTTCATGGTGTCGGAGAATGTCAGTTTCAAGTCAATCGTATAGGTACGGGTGAAAAATGCTGTCAGGGACAGGATGGAAGAATACACCACATAGATTCCAAGGTAGGTTATCATATACGGGCCATTTAAAAATCCCATCCGCCATGCCAACACCATGGCTGCAGAGCCAATGATCTCGATGTAGGGCGACAAAAGTTCATACAAAAGAAAGTACAGGTAGGATATACAGCCTACCAAACCGTACTTTGGATTGGCCAGCACATGCCTGTGCTCCATCATGGTCTGGTACAGCCCGATGTGCCAGCGCCTTCTCTGCCTGCACAGATCAGCCAGCCTCTCCGGCACCTGGGTCCAACAGATGGCATCCGATGCATACCGTATGCAATAGGGTATGCCGTGTTCTCTGCAAAACACGTGAAGCTTCACTACCAGTTCCATATCCTCCCCCACAGTGGACGCGTCATACCCTCCGGCACTGATAACCAGGCTTTTCTTAAACAACCCGAAAGCACCTGATATAATGATGTTTCCGTTAAACTGGTCAAATAAAATGCGGGTTGCCAAAAAAGAGCGGTCATATTCCAGAACCTGCATGCTAGGCAGGATTCTCCTGGGCATGCGGTAGCCCATGACGGTTCCATTTCTGATATCCATGCCATTACACGGCCGCACGGCACCTCCCACTGCAACCACCCGGTTATCTTCCAGCACAGGCCGTACGATTTTCTCCAACGAGTCTTTCTGCAGAACAGAATCAGCGTCCATACACAGAAAATAGGGATACCGTGCGGCATTGATTCCCATATTCAGCGCATCCGCCTTTCCTCCGTTCTTTTTTCGGATGAGGGTGATGGGTACTTTGTATGTTCTCGTCTCAAACACTGCTTCTGCAGCCCGGCACCGAAGCCTTCTGTGGATTGGACGGTTGATATGCACCATTCCAAATGCCTTCTGTACCACCTGATAGGTATTGTCTGTAGAACCATCATCCACAATCACAATCTCATACAGCTTGTAGTTTAAAGCCAGCAGAGATCGGATGGTGGCCTCAATGGTAACACTTTCGTTGTGGGCTGGAACAATCACGGATATGGGAACATAGTACTGATCCGGCAGCTGATTCTTCAACATATCTCTGCGCTTTAAACCAAACAAGACACAGGCTCCCACCGTAACAGACAGAAAAAGGAACGTGGCATAGCCTGTCATGTACACCACAAAAAATCCTTCCACAACATTAAAAACCGCTCGCAACCGTTCTTCCATAGGGCTGCCTCCTGTCCCTCATCTGTTTTAATTCCAGCTGATACATGATCATTTCCCTTGCATACCGATCCTGTCCGTTTGTCACCTGGGCCACGTCGCTGTAACTGAGCCCGCTTGCCTCCAGGCTGGCTGCAGCATGAAAGCGAATATACCAGTTAGAGCTATGTACTGCATCCATCAGCACGTCTATCACTTCATCCCCGCTGTATCCTGCCAGAGCCGAAAGGCTGACAGCCGCATATTCCCAATAGCGGGGATCTTTATCTGCAGCAAATCTTAACAGCATGCCTTTCGCCGGTTCATACGGATACCGGCCAAAATATCGGATCGCCGAAAGACGCAGTTCCTTATCCCGGGTGGTATCCGCCATGATTTTAAAGATCCCTTCACAGTAATCCCCTGTCTGAAAACGAATATAATTGAGTATCGCTAACTGAATGCTGTCTGAATAATGGT
This sequence comes from Enterocloster bolteae, assembly GCA_021769025.1. The sequence continues at coordinate 3,669 of JAETTS010000188.1, read as the reverse complement.
TAAGCTCCTCCCAAAGCAGCTGAATCAGTCTTTCATGATTCCCTGTAAAATTTAGCAAGCCATCTGTCAATATCTTATCATGAAAGCATAAACCCTCCCAGTCCAAAAGCGTAATAGCCTTCGCAATGCTTTCCTCGGATCCAAATTTATACAGAGCCTGCAGGGCGTTAATCCGGCAATAGACATTCTTCCTCATATAATGAATCATAGAGTCCGCGACTGCTTCCACAAATTTCTGTCCTCTCACCAGATGCCTGGAAACAAAATATGCAAAATATGCTGCCTGCATATCATCCTTCTTTTCATAGAGTCCGGCAAGATATATCACAGTCGGCCCGATCTGCCTGCAATACTCCTCCACAAGAGAATCCCCTTTTTTCTCCCTGTAATCCTCCATTGCCTTCTCAAAAGCAATCAGAAACGTTATCTTAGAAAGCCTGCGCCTAAGGTATCTTACATGGATCGGCCCCACCTGGCCTCCCTGTTTTATATGGTTCAGCTGCTCATCGATCTTTCCTGAGAACCTTTTCGTTCTCCTGTTTAATCTCTTGTCCCTGCGCTTCAGCACCAGCGCATAGGCCACATGAAACACCATCATAATCAGGCACACCGCCCCATAACCATACAACAATCCTTCACTTTTCAGCGTGCCCCACCTCTTTCTCCTGCTCCAATCCCTTCCAATACTCCTGTAAAAGATAGTACGATTCTTTCAGCCGCTCATGAAATGTAACCTTCTTCCCCCAGCCTTTTAAAGGGACAAACTCCATAGGGATGCGATACTGGGTTTTGCCCCCATATCCTGCCCCTACATAGATTCCTTTTATAGGAAGATTTTCAATTCCATAGTGTTCATAATAATCATCGTGAACCATCATATCGGAAGGGTTGGAAAAATTTAACAACTGCCAGGGAACCCTGATCTCCACGAAATCTTCTCCAAACATAAAGTCCGCCAAAGAATCAAATTCCTGAGATTCTGGGTTTCCGTTCCCGAAGCGCAGCTTCCCTGTCTCGTATTTAAGCCCTCCTAGGTCTGTCCTCTTAGGATCTGGCAGGATCTCAGAAAGGATCAAAGGCAGATAGATCCGCTCAAATTCCGGCGTATCAGCTTCCGGAGGATTTATATAAGGATCCTGCCGGTAAAATGCGATTCCATAGGTACTTAAAAGGGCTTCATACCGCTTCTGTACAAGGATCCGGCTTCTCTCTGTTCCATCGATGACAATCAGGAAATCACAGGCCTGCTCAAAGGAAATGTCATATTCCTGGCAGTATGTACTCCCGGTTTTGGGAGTGGTGTCAATGGGAAGATACAGGATATCCTCTTTTTGGAATCCCTCCTTCTTTACCAGAAAATAGATAAATTTCTCGTCATACTTCAGGGACAGCTCCATCTCCTCTGATCTTGTAACCAGGTCTTCCTCTGTCCACTCTGAAGCGTCCCCGTCCACATAACATACGCTTTTTTCTATGCCTGGGTCAAAAGCTAAAAGGCCGAAATATTGCTCGTTAGTCTGGTAGTCGCTCCAGTAGGCCGTATAGTTTAAGTCCACCAGATTCATCGTATTCCATGTCCTCTTAAACCATTCATCCTGCCAAGTAAACACGCAGCTTCCGGCACACCCGGCATCCATAATATCTCTGTAACAATCAATCAATGCCATTCCCTGCTCTTGTTCTGTCATATGGCCCTGATTACGCCCTGTGTTCACATCCCGCTGAGCCATTCCTCTTCCAGTGGTAACTCCGTATTCCGAGATTATTACCGGAAGGTTGTGATAACGGTTAAGAGCCCTCAAATACGCAATGTAAGTATTGTAGCATCCCTGGGAATCATAATAATCCCGATCCTCCAGATATTCTCTGATATCAGGAGCATGCAGCAAAGAATTGTGGTATTCAATAGCCTCCCAAACATGCCTTCCCAAACGTTTCCTGATTATCTCCTGGGAGTACCTCTCTCCCTCCCTCATGATTTCCAGATAATCCGGGAAATATGGATATACATGATAGGAAGCAAACATTCCAGCAAAGAAAAGGTCCGTGGATCGTATCTTTTCTACGTCCACACAGGCTACTTTACTGCGATATTGTGACACGAGTACCGGATACACGAAAGGATCTGTCGTCGGCCAGTTAGCAAATGCCACCAACCGCTGCTGTTTATACCGTTTGCTTTCATATTCTATCATTTGATCCCCGATCCGACACAACATCCCTTCAAATGCCGTGGCATCTTCTGTTGTATACAGATAGGTCCCTGAGTACTGGTTAAGTCCCTGACTCTTTTGATTGGTATAGGTTACAAGGCTGCTTTCCCACTCTACTCCTATGATATAACCGATTACCCATTGGGAAATATCCTTCCGATAGCTTCCAGATCCCGTCCCATATCCCAGAGACAGATTCTTCTTCCCGTGAATGATATCCACAACAGTTTTGCAATCCTCCTGTAAGGTTCCAAACAACTCCTCATCGTAAGCATCACGGTGGGAATTGGCCATATAATCATTTATCCAAACACCGTGAAGCAGATAAAGAGGCTCCTCTCTCCCCTGGTTATATTCATAAAAGGCATTGTAAAAATCATCATGAAGAATCGTATAGACTCTTATGGTGTTGGCTCCTAATTCCTGAATTTGTTTAAACCACCTCTTATAAGTTTCTTTACCTATAGCAAAATCTGTCGCCCACTTGCCAGGGAATCCTACCCCCATATCAACTCCCCTGATTTCAAACGGGACGGCTATTCCCTGCTTCTCCATGAAAATTGTTTTGCCGTTTACACTCATAAAAGAGGTTACCGGTTTATTGGGTTGTAAATCAATGTAAATACCCAGACGGTAATAGGCAGCATTCCACCCAAACAGCAACACTACCAATATACAAACCACTACAATAAATTTTTTCATGGATATGCTGCCTCCCCGTTCCAGTCTGTCTTACACTGCATCAATGATTGTACGCTTTATTTCTGGAGGGATGAGCATACTGCCTCAATGTATGTATGTTCCCATCCATCCACCGTCCCCTGGCTTGAATCCATTCCTTTAACTGCACTAAGGCTTCTTCCTGGCTATGAACATTTCTTTCTGCTTCTGTTAGGCCATCCCAGCCAGCAATCTCATCTGACCATCGGATGTTGTTTCTCTCCGCTGCCGGCCCTAGGTATGCAATCGTCTGGTCCATATACTCCATAAGATACGCCTCGCTTAAGTATGTGGACCGCAGTTCCTGATAGCGCTTTAGAACTTGTTCCACAAAGTCCTCATCCTTAAAGAGCATAGAAAACCACAGGTTCTCATGAAGGAAAAATCCTTCTGGCGGATTGACCTCCTCCTGATAGTTGTCACAGGCATTGTTAAAATCCCATACACACAATTTAAGCTTCTCCCCCACTTCTTTATAGATATAGGTAGAAAAACTGCCGGCATCCACATTTTTTGTAAATTCATTAATCAGATAGTAATCCACAAAACTTTCCGTATCAATCCAGTTCCAATACCCATAGTCTTTTGCATCATAGTCATAAGAAAATAATGCCTTTTCAAAAGCGGAAAAATCCAACTCAATATTCCTTGACAGTTCCGGTGTCAGATCAGACAACCTGGGATATCGTATAGCCACATCATCACCTGCATTGGCCATACGCTCATGATATGTATA
>JAETTS010000187.1 GCA_021769025.1 Enterocloster bolteae | reverse complement strand
CATCCATCAGTTCCGCCAAGGTAAAGGGACGTTCCACCACCTGGATTCCCAGACGATAACATGCCATGATCATGTGGGTCTTGGCAATGCCTCTGAGAATCATGTTGTCATTGGGATGGGAGATGAACATACCGTCTTTTAAGATGGATACATTGCTATGAGAACACTCGGTGACTGTCTCTCCCCGATGGAACACCGTCTCTCCTGCACCGGCCCGTTTGGCATCCTGGGAAGCCATAACAGAGGGCAACAGATTCAATGTCTTTATATTGCAGTGATAGAAGCGGGTATCTTCCTTGGTGATCACGCCAATCTCTTTTTCCGGATCCTGCATAGCAAAGGGACGAATGGAAACCCACAATTTCCCTGTGAGATCATCGTCGTAGGTATGGTTTCTCTGGGCAACTCCCCGGGTGACCTGCCAGTAGACAAAATGAGTCCTTCCCTCCACCTTCTGCAATAGATCTGTCAGAAGCTGCCCAAGTTCCCCTTTGCCTATGGGAATCCGAATCTCCAGAGCCTTGGCGCTGCTGTAAAATCGGTCTAGATGTTCTTCCAGCAGAAAAATCTTGTGGTTTCCGCTTAAAGTAGCTTCATATACCCCGTCTCCGAAAAAATGTACTCTGTCCCCAAAGGGAATCATAACTTGATCCGGGCTGCCTATTTGTCCATCATAGTATGCAAGTTCTTTCATAATTTTCCTCCATGTCAGCCAAACCGCAGCAAAAAACGAATTTCCGCCTGAACGGTGTTGGTGTCTTTGTCACTACTTACTATTAACATAGTACCTTATACTGCTTTTGTCCAGTCTATTTTCCAAAAAACCGAAAAATGTAGTATAAAAACCTCTTGGTTTTTACAGGTATATAACCTATAATAGAAGACAGTATTTTTGTATGTAAGAATCACAGGAGGAAAGAATATGTGGCAATGTCCCAAGTGCGGGCGCACATTCAAGCACACAAACCAGGATCACTATTGCGGGGAACCGCCGAAAACCATTGAGGACTACATCCAACGGCAGGAGGAGCAGGTGCGGCCTTACCTGCAGCAGATAAGAGAAGCGATCAAAACCGCCATACCGGATGCTATGGAGAAGATCTCCTGGAGCATGCCTACTTACTGGAAGAAGCGCAACCTGATACAATTCGCCGCTTTCAGGCATCATATTGGTCTGTACCCGGGACCGGAGGCGGTGGAGGCATTTGCTGAAAAGCTTCAGGAGTATAAGACCAGCAAGGGGGCGATACAGCTGCCTTACGACAAGCCGCTGCCGCTTTCTCTGATTGGGGAGATTGCCATATGGTGTCGAAAGGAGAGTGAGGCTTCATGAAAGCACTTGTATTTGGTTCGTTAAATGTCGACCATGTATACAAAATGAATCATTTTGTCCAGCCGGGAGAGACCCTTTCCTCAGATGATTTGCAGTTGTTTTGTGGGGGAAAGGGATTGAACCAGTCAGTAGCCCTTGCCCGCAGTGGAGTGGAGACCTGGCATGCAGGGGCAGTTGGACGGAATGACTGGGATATGCTGATTAGACAGCTGAGACAGGCATCGGTTCACACGGAACTGATCAGCAAAAAAGAGGGGCCCAGCGGGCATGCCATCATTCAGACCACGCCGGAAGGGGAGAACAGTATCATCTTATATGGGGGAGCCAATCAGAGCATCACAGAGCAGGAAGCAGACCAGGCGTTGTCCTATTTTGCAAGCGGAGACATTCTGGTGCTGCAAAATGAGATCAATCAGATTCCATATATCATGGAGAAGGCACACCGCATGGGCATGACCATCGTCTTAAATCCCTCGCCTATGGATGAGAAAATCTTTGATATGCCCCTTTCCTATGTGGACTATCTGATTCTGAATGAGGTGGAAGGGATTTCTATGAGCGGGGCTTCCCACAAGGAGCCGGAAAGGATTAGGGAGGCATTGATGAAGCGGTTTCCCAATGCCCGGATTGTGTTGACCCTGGGAAAGGAAGGCGCTGTCTACGGATATAAGGAGGAACGGTACCACCAGCCCATCTATCCGGTAAAGGTGGTGGATACCACGGCGGCAGGAGATACATTTACCGGATTTTTCATGGGAAGCATTGTCCAGGGAAAGGGTGTGGAGGAGGCACTTGATATAGCAGCGATGGCATCAGCCCTCACAGTCAGCAGAAGAGGAGCCAGTCCTTCCATTCCCACATGGGAGGAAGTGATGGATTATTGTTCACATTCAATGATATGATACCAGGGTCAAAAGGTCAAAAATCCGATGCAAACTTGCTTGCAAGAGGATTTTTGGCCTTGGGACCCGCCAAAAACATGAAAAAGTAGCCCGATTAAGGCGGATTTTGAATGTTTTTGAGGATTGCGGGAGCACAAAGTGCGGAGCAATCCGGTATCAAAGGGGTCAAAAGACCTTTTGACCCCAACATCATGATATAATATTATTTTATTTAATATATCTAATATAATAAATATATGTTATAATGGAATTGTTCAACATTATTTTTACCAGGAGGATAGAGAGATGGATTCCATCAGAAACAGAATCAAGATGGCAGTGGACACCTTAGGGGCCCTTCGGTATTCCTGCCGTGTACCGGTGGAGGATGTACAAGTTGGCGACGGAACCTATGGGTTTCATGAGCGGATTTCCATGGAGCAGCTGGAATCTATGGAATTAAGGCCCTATGGAAGGGATGAGACCTGGGGCGGAAGGGACCGCCATTACTGGTTTCTGGCCCATATCGCTGCAGACGAAAGAGCGAAAGGGAAGGAACGGAGAGTCATCCTAAGCACAGGGGATACGGATCTGTGGAACACGGATAACCCGCAGATCATGGTGTATGCAGACGGGAAGCTGAAAGGAACCATGGACATGAACCATCAGGAGATGATCCTTGACAGCGGAGAGAAGGCGTGTGTCCTGGCTTTTTATGCGTACTCCAACAACAAGGCTAGGACGAATTTTTTCCATCTGGATGTGGCTGTGTATGAGGAAGATGTGGCAAAGCTTTACTATGATATAAAGGTACCATTTGAGGCGGGGGAGATGCTTCCTCATGAGGATCTGGAGCGGATTCAGGCATGGAAGGCCTTAAATGACTGTATCAGCCGGATCGATTTGCGCCGTCCCGGTTCGGAAGCCTTTTATCAGTCAGTAAGGGAGGCGGATCTATTTTTACAGGAGCAGTATTATAAGGCCAGAAAGGACAGCCAGGTTGTGGTTCACAGCATTGGCCATACCCATATTGATGTGGCGTGGAAATGGCCCTTAAAGCAGACCAGACAGAAGGCGGTGAGAAGCTTCAACACGGTATTGAATCTCATGGACCGGTATCCGGAATACCGTTTTATGTCCAGCCAGCCTCAACTGTATGAGTTTGTAAGGGAGGATGCGCCGGAACTGTTTGAGAGAATCAAGGAGCGGATAAAGGAAGGGCGTTGGGAGGCGGAAGGCGCTTCCTGGGTGGAGCCGGACTGCAACTTATCTTCCGGAGAATCTCTGATCCGCCAGATTCTCTATGGGCGAAGGTATTTTGAGAAGGAATTGGGTGCTGCGCCCAATGAGGTGTTGTGGCTGCCAGATGTGTTCGGATACAGCGCGGCCATGCCCCAGATTTTAAGGAAGTCTGGAATTTCCTATTTTATGACCACCAAGATCAGCTGGAATGAGTACAACAAGTTTCCCTATGACACATTTTTGTGGAGGGGGATTGATGGGAGCGAGGTGCTGTCTTATTTAATCACCACCAAGGATTACGATAAGAACGGGGAGACTTCTTTCTTTACCACCTACAACGGGCGCCAGAATGTCAGCCAGGTGATGGGAACGTGGCAGAGATACCAGAATAAGGATGTCAGCCAGGATGTGCTGACCTGCTTCGGCCACGGAGACGGAGGTGGCGGCCCGACGGAGGAGATGCTGGAGGAAAGCCGGCGCATGGAAAGGGGCGTGGCCAGGTGTCCCAGAACCCGCCAGACATTTGTAAAGGAGTTTTTCCATTTGTTGGAGGAAACCATGGATCGAAAAAGGCTTCCTTCCTGGAGCGGGGAACTTTACCTGGAATTCCACCGGGGCACTTACACGTCCATAGCGAAAAATAAATGGTACAACCGGAAGAGCGAGTTTCTGTGCGGCGACGCAGAACTGTACTCGGTGATCGCTGCGGAACTGGAAAATGGGTTCTCCTATCCGAAGAAGGAGTTGGATGACAACTGGAAGATCTTGCTCCTCAATCAGTTCCATGATATTCTTCCTGGTTCCTCCATCAAGGAAGTGTATGAAGATTCCGCGGTTCAGTATGAGAAGCTTCTGGCTTCAGGGCAAAAGATTGTGAGGAATGCAAAGGATCAGGTTCTTAAGACAGCGGGATTTAAGAAGGGTGGACATCAGCTGATGGCCTGGAACAATCTTAGCTTCCCCAGAACGGATATTCTTACAATGGAAAAGGAGGAGAACCTGGCGGGGATGACGGTGCAGAAAGGAGCAGACGGCTCCTGGCTGTATCTGGCGGAGGATGTGCCATCCAAGGGATACAGAGTGTACGGCAAACAGACAGGAAGCCAGAAGCTCCTGGAGCAGCCAGAACAGACAGGCTTACAGGCATCGACGGCATCAGATGTCATAGAGAAGACAGAATGGAATGAACAAGGCGTTCCTACACGGATTGAGACTGCTTTCTATCAGATACAATTTAACTTAGACGGGGAGATGACAAGTATCTATGACAAAAGGCAGGAGAGGGAGCTTTTAAAGCCTGGATGTGCAGGAAACCGGATCACAGTTTATGAGGATCGTCCGCTGGAGTATGACTGCTGGAATATTGATCCCACGTATCGGGAGCATAGCTGGCAGCTGGAATCCCCGACCCAGTTTACTCTTTTGGAAAATGGTCCAGTGCGGGGATGCATTTACATAAAGAGGCCGTATTTGTCTTCCACAGTGGAGCAGCATATCTATTTTTACCGCCACACAGCCAGAATCGATTTCAAGACGGATATCCACTGGCATGAGCATCAGATGTTGGTAAAAGCAGAGTTTCCCTTTGATATTCTCTGCAACAGCGCAGACTATGAGATCCAATTTGGCAATGTGAAGCGCCCTACCCACAGGAATACTTCCTGGGATCAGGCAAGGTTCGAGACTTGCGGGCATAAATGGGCTGACATATCGGAGGACGGCTATGGAGTGGCTCTGTTAAATGACTGCAAGTATGGATACGATATCCATGATTCGGTCATGGGGTTAACCTTGCTGACTTCAGGAATCTTCCCCCACACAGACGCAGACCAGGGGCATCATATATTTACTTATGGAATCTTCCCTCATCCGGGAGATTTCCGCAGGGGACAGGTGGTGAGAGAAGCTTATATGCTTAACTGCCCGCTGGAAGGAGACTGGACAGGAGAAGGGAAGAGGGATGAATACTCCTTCATACAGATAAAGGAGGAAAATGTGCTTCTGGATACGGTAAAGCAGGCAGAAGAGAAGGATGGCGTGATCCTGCGGCTTTACGAGGCTTACGGCAGACGGACCAAGGTACATCTGGATGCGCCATGGGCCAAGGGAAGAGAGGCCTGGGACTGCGATTGTATGGAGAATTCGCTGGAAGCCATATCGTGCTGTGGGGAAAGTCTGGAGTTTGAGATGAGGCCTTATGAGATAAAAACCATAAAGATAAACGTGTAACAGGG
>JAETTS010000186.1 GCA_021769025.1 Enterocloster bolteae | reverse complement strand
CTGCCATAATCATAAAAAAGATAGCGACCTCCAACACGCCAACCAGCACGCCACTGATAACCATATACAGGAGATAGCCGCCAATGGCCGTTCCATAGTGTCCCCGCAGGGCCTGTCTGGCTCTTCTTTTCAATTCTGCCCTTCCTGTCTTCATGACACACCTCCCGCCATCTCCGCTACAACAAAGAATATCACAATCACAAATACACTGATTAAAAGACCTATGATTCCCGTGATCAGTCCGGTCTTTGCCTGCCGGTGCATCTCATCTACCCTGGACAGCGCGGCAAAGATGATTGCCAGGCTGCCCAGAATCATGCCCAGATAACAGCAGCAGGAAAGTACAATGGACGCAATGCCAAGTATCATAGAAGTCAGCGCCATATCATTTTTCTGTTCCATCGGTCTCTCCTTTTTCCTGTAAGCCCTTTATCAGAACAGTGGAACCACTGCCCCCTCATACTTCTCTTCCATAAACTTCTTCACTTCCTCGCTGGTCAATGCCTGGATTAACGCCTGGATAGCCTCGTCGTTCTCCTTGCCCTCCTGCACTGCGATCACATTGCCGTAGGTGGTTGCCGCGATAGACTGGGAATCCTCCACTGCCAATGCCTCAGACACCTTGAATCCAGCCTCAATGGCATAATTGCCGTTGATAACCGCAATATCCACGTCCTCTACCACCCGGGGGATCTGGGCTGCTTCCACCTCATAAAGTTCCAGGTTCTTGGGATTCTCCACGATATCATTCTTGGTAACGGTTAAATCTGCCCCCTCTTTCAGCTTAATCAGGCCCTGATCCTCCAGAAGAAGAAGCGCTCTTGCCTCATTGCTGGTATCGTTGGGCACTGCCACCCTGGCTCCGTCTGCAAGTTCTTCCAGGGAGGAAGCCTTTCCAGCGTAGATGCCAAAGGGCTCATAGTGAATGGCTGCTGCGGACACCAATTTGGTTCCATTCTCCTCATTGAAGGACTCCAGATAGGGAAGATGCTGGAAGTAATTGGCATCCAGATCCCCGGACTCCAATGCCAGGTTGGGCTGAATATAATCCACATATTCCTTGATATCCAGTTCATACCCTTTCTGTGCCAAAATTTCCTGTGCTGCCTTCAAAATCTCAGCGTGAGGCGCCGGGCTGGCTCCCACCACAATTTTCTTAAGTTCTCCCGGAGCTGCCTTTTCGGCTGCTGTTGTCTCTTCACTGCCGCCTGCTTCCTTAGACTCTTCTGACTTTGTCTCTTCTGTTTTTGTATCCGCTGCTGCGGTTGTCTGGGCATTGCCCCCGCCTCCGGCACATCCTGCAAGGCTCCCCACAAGCAAAGCTGCCGCTGCAATGACACATAATTTTCTTCTCATAATCCTTATTCTCCTCTCATGATGCATAATATTTATTATAAAAGTCTTTCAACTCTTACAATCTTTTGAATCCTTCTGTCATTTTGCTTCTTCCAACGTTTTCCCAAACCTGCATTCCCTGTCACCGAATCCTCTTATCACTCTTCTTGGAGAGCCTCGTTCCGATCTCCTGGATGATCTGCACCATCACCACAAGCAGAACCACTGCGATCCACATTAATCCTGGCTCATAGCGGTAATACCCGTAGTTGATGGCTATGGCCCCCAGGCCGCCGCCACCGGTAAACCCTGCCATAGCAGAATAGCTTAAGATGGTGGTGATGGCCAACGCCCCGCCTAAAAGCAGGGACGGCCTGGACTCCGGAAGCAGTACCTTCCAGATAATCTGCCACACAGAAGCTCCCATGGACTTTGCCGCCTCGATCACTCCCCCGTCAATCTCCCGGAAAGAAGACTCCACCACTCTTGCCACATAGGGTGCCGCCGCAATGGTCAGGGGAATGATGATGGCCGGCGACCCGATCCTGGTGCCAATGATGATCTTGGACAGAGGCAATACAATAAACAAAAGAATCAGAAACGGAACCGACCGCATCAGATTGATGGCCAGGCCCAAAATCTTCTGAAGCCACGGAATGGGATAAATCCCGTCGTTATCTGTCACCACCAGAACAACCCCCAGGGGAAGCCCGATGAGATACGCCAGAAAGGAGGACAATGCCACCATATAAAACGTCTCCCAAATCCCTGTCTTTAACATTGCAATGGTTGTCGCATCAAAGGTCATGCTCTGTCACCTCCTCAAATGGAATCTTCACTGTCTGCAGATAATGGATCACTCTGGCAGCCTCCGCCTCCCCTTCCGGAAGCTGGACAATCATCTGTCCCATAGCCGTGCCGCCGATATCCTTGGTGGCAGCATACATAATATTGATGGGAACCTGGCAGGCCAGCACCAGATTGGAAATCACCGGCTCCGTAGACTCCCGCCCGTCAAAGATAATGCGGATCTGCCTGGCATGGCTAAAATCCACCTGATCTACCGCATCTCCCAGAATCAGCTGTCTCCCGATCTTGGATTTCGGCTCTGAGAAAATCTCCGACACCGTGCCAACCTCTGCAATATGGCTCTTGTCAATAATCGCCACCCTGTCGCAGATTGCCTCGATCACCGCCATCTCGTGGGTAATGACAATCACCGTCACCCCCATGGTCCGGTTAATCTCTTTTAGAAGGGACAAAATGGATTTTGTGGTGTTGGGATCCAGGGCGCTGGTGGCCTCGTCACACAGAATCACTTTAGGATTGGTGGCCAATGCCCTGGCGATAGCCACCCTCTGTTTCTGCCCTCCGGACAGCTGGGCCGGATAGGCCTTGGCCTTATCCTCCAGCCCTACGGTCTTCAAAAGCTCCATAGCCCTTTCCCTCGCCTCTTTTTTCGGCGTTCCTGTCAGCTCCAGAGGAAAACACACATTCCGGATCACATTCCTCTGGGCCAGAAGGTTAAACTGCTGGAAGATCATGCCCATGCTCTGTCTTGTCATCCTCTGCTGCGCCCCTGTCATCTTTGCCAGGCTTTCTCCTTCGAATAGAACGTCTCCTTCCGTTGGCACCTCCAGATAATTGATGCACCGCACCAGCGTGCTTTTCCCGGCCCCGCTTAGCCCGATGATTCCGAATATCTCCCCCTGGCAGATATCCAGGTTGATGTTATCCAACGCCTTCACCTCACCGGAAGAAGTTTTAAACGTCTTCCCTAAATTCTGAATCTGAATGATAGGCTTCTCCACCATACACTCCCCTTTCCTTCCTGAAATAGAATAAAGAGCCCGGTTTCATAGGACGCAGTTTCCTATGAAATCAAAAAGCCGCAAGTCTCATAGACCTACGGCTCGAATTCAACTTTACCGGATACCCTCATATAACCTGGATACCTTTTCGTCTTTTCCCTGCAAGCACTGTCCATACAGACCTTCAAAAACCATTAGATTTTTATGCACATGAACATACGGCACATCCCCATGCCGCTCATCATATACATATTCATCATCATGGATTTTGAATTGTACATCTTGTCTCCTCCTGCAGATACTTTTCTGTGTTATCACCTAAAACTGCTTATGTGTGGTATTCTACTCCAGGTTCTTTTACTTGTCAAGGATTTTTTCTGATAAAACAATCCTGGCACACCCCGAATCTGCTCCGTCAGAATCTCTTTCTAAGGCCGAATTGTAACTTGATCCGGATTTCCTACTCTTGCGTATATCGCTGCCCTCATTTACCTCCCCAGAAATGAATTTACTGTTAATTTTTCGTGCAGATACCATATACTGTAATCACCAACAGGAAATACCTCAAGGGTGTACCATGATGCCCTGGGAACATGGGCAGGAACAATGAAAGGAGATGGTTATATGGCTGGCTCTACTACAAACATCAGCATCCGCATGGATTCAGACCTGAAAGCGCAGGCTGACAGGCTGTTCGGGGAACTCGGCATGAACCTGACAACGGCATTCAATATTTTTGTCCGCCAATCTCTCCGTGAAGGGCGGATTCCCTTTGACGTTTCCCTCAACCAGCCCAACAGCGAAACGGTTGCCGCCATGCTGGAGGCAGAAAGGATTGCGAAAGACCCGGCAGTAAAAGGGTATACCGATCTGGACGAACTGTTGGCAGACCTGAAAGCATGAGAAACGCAAAATATACCGTCAAGCCCACCACACAATTTAAGAAAGATTACAAGCTGGTAATGAAGCGTGGGCTGGACATTGGGCTGTTAGAGAGCGTGATCGCCGCCGTATGGGGGCGTTTCCCTGTACGGCGTTTTTTCTGATGTAGGTATGGCCCGGAATTGGATGTAAAAATGGAGCGCTGCTCCATAGATGATTACTCATCTATTTTGCAACACCCCCTTCCCATAATACTCATAGTGTAAGCCAAATCAGCCGCACAATTCTACAATCACCTGGGCAAACATCTTAGCGCTGACCACCAGTTCTTCCAGAACGGCGTACTCATCAGCCCCATGCATGTGGTTATCTGTCTCTGGCATAGAAGCTCCGAAAGCCACACCATTCTTCAGATTATGAACATACGTGCCTCCGCCCATAGACTGGCACTCTCCCTTCCTCCCAGTGTACTCCTCATAAGTCTTTAGCAATGTCTTCACAAAATAGGAATCCCCGTCTACATGATGAGGCTTCTTCATAGATTCATTCTCCAAATCCAAGCCAACAGAAGCCATCCTCTCCTTTACCACCTTCAGCACATTCTCCTCATTGGAGCATAAGGGGCAGCGGCTGTCAAAGGTGCCGTCCAGCTGATCCTCTGTCACCTTCAGAAGACTGAACGCTAAAGTCAGCTTCCCTGAAATCTCATCCTCCATAGCAATTCCAAGTCCTGCGCCGTGCACATCACCGTGGGGAATCAATTCCAGCAGCTTATGGAGCACTGTCACCTGCCCACAAGGCGCAAGGGGCAGCCGTGTCAGATACGTTAACAATCCAGTTAAAGCATTATTGCCGTCATCCGGATGAGCCGCATGGGCTCCCGTTCCCATTGCCGTAATCTTGGTGGCGCTTTCCGTTGTCTCCAGGTCAAAGCGGACTCCCGTCTCTTCCTCCACCTGTTTTGCCACCTCATCCATCACACTGCGCTCTAAGCCTTCCACAATCCCGTAAGCCTTGCCTGGAACTACATTCACCTTGATTCCCGCCTCCAGGGATACCAGTCTTGGAAGCTTATCCGACGGTTCAAAACTGCCGGTAAAATGCCCTGCCAGTCCTCCCTTTTCCACATTCGTCACCGGAAATGTCGCGTCCGGCGAAAAACTCATGGGAGCCTCCTCCTCGATTCCATAATAATGAACCAGATCCGAGCTTCCGCACTCCTCATCCGTTCCCAATATCAGCCTTACATTCTTGGAAAGTGGAATTCCCAGCTCCTTCACTGCCCTCATCCCATACAGAGCTGCCACAGCCGGCCCCTTGTCATCCGCTGTTCCTCTGCCATACAATTTTCCGTCCTTTAAAACCGGCTCAAAAGGTTTAGTCACCTCCCAACCTTCTCCCGCCGGAACCACATCCAGATGAGCCAGAATATCCAGCTGTTTTTCCTTATCACTAAAATCAGCCGTCCCCACATAATTGTCATAATTCGTAACAGCAAACCCATAACGTTCCGCTATGGAAAGCGCCTGCGCAAGTGCCTCCGCCGGCCCCTTACCGTAAGGCTTTCCCTCCTCATAAGGCATCTTCTGGCTGTCAATCCTGCACAGCGTAAAAATATCCTCCATCATCTCCTGCTTATGATCCTCGATAAACTGCTCAATCTCTTTCCT
>JAETTS010000185.1 GCA_021769025.1 Enterocloster bolteae | reverse complement strand
TAGGCTACTGTGCCTACAGTCTCTGTAATATAAGGCGTCAGGACAAGGATCGTCCAATAATTAACCATATAGGCCAGACCTGTCGTGCCTAATGTGTGAAAAAAATGCCCCAGTTTCCGTTTCTAGTCCATGTCTCTCTCACCAGGGGGTTATCTGCTTTTTCCATCAACAATATTCAGAAAAGTAAATGAACACCGATGCAAGGTAAAGGTCTGTATCATCTTTCTGGAACTTTCTGCCAGCACGTCTTCAGAAGGATACTCACCAGTCAGCCAATCCTCAATCTGCTGGTCGGACCGGCACAGACAATGGCCCTCCATTCCATTAAGAGTTATGGCCGGCCCCTGTGCCATAACCGCAGCCACAGATACCTTATAATACACCGCCTCCATAATCGCCATACCGAAAATCTCATTTCTGTTTAAATTAATAAAGTAATCCGATATTGCATAGATCTTCCACATTTCTTCATAAGGAATCCGGTTTATTATTTTTACTTCATCCCTGATCCCATACTCCTCAATCTTCTGATCCATCGCCTGGTAAAGGGGCCCCTCTCCCACCACGATCAGCCTGAAGTTCTTCTTATCCTTAATGTGCATGAATAGTTCCAACAGATCCAATGGCCGTTTTTCCTCTTCCAGCCTGGCTACGCTGCAGAGGACAACCGCGTCTGCCTCACATCCAAATTCTATGCGAAGCTGTGACTGCCTGCCAGGTTTATACTCCTTTTTCAGTACGGCTGTATCCAACCCTACCGGAGCCACCTGTATATCCCCAACGCCCAACGACTTCAGTTCCTTCCTCGCCCCATTGGTTTTCGCGATCACAGGATTATCCTTATACATCTTAAGAGTTCCCATCCCAAACAAGGCGTTCATGAATCTGGCATGAAACCCGCTGTGGCGACTGTGTGCCGTGCCAATGTATGGAACAAAACAAATCCCGTATTTCTTACAAAACCGGTAAATGTGCGGAAGGAAAATCTGATTGTCCGCGAAACACAACAGTCCATCCAGATCCTTTGCAAGGGCCTCTGTTCTTAGATATCCGTGGGCCCCAATTCCACCTATCGGAAGATAGCGGATGACAAGCCCTGGTTCTATGTCAACATCCTCATCCTGCCCTCCCCCTCTTCTCTTGAAACACTTATAAATTGTCACCAAATGACCTCTGCGGGACAATACCCGTCCTAAGCCCACCTCCTGCATATGATAGAACCCTCTTCTTCCAAAGCTGTTGACCATGGTGCAAAGAATTCCCAATTTCATATCTGTCTTTCCCCCGCTTCATCAAAGGCTTCCAACTACGTAGGTGTTTCCATTCCTATATGCCCTGGCAGCCCTGTAAACCCTTTCGCTCACGTATCTTCCCTTTGCCTTATGGTTTCCTTCGGTACTTCCAGGCAAGACGGAAAATTATCATATCGTCAATAAAATACCGTTTAAATAATCGTCTAGGTTCCTTTAAAAACCGATAGAACCACTCCACCCCATGATCAGACATCCATCTGGGCGCCCGTTTTATATTGCCGGCTTCAAAGTCCAAACTTGCTCCCATTCCAAAGGAAACGGAAACCGAAAGATCTCTGCAGTGATCATATATGAACCGCTCCTGCTTGGGACACCCGAGACAGACAATCAGCATGTGGGGCTGGGCATGTTGAATCATAGATTTGATTTTATCCACTTCGGCCTCATCCTTTTCAAATCCATAGGGCGGTGAATAAGTGCCGACTACATTTAGTCCCTGATATCTTTTCCTAAGATTCTCAGCCGCCTTTTTCGCCACACCTTTTCCTGCTCCCAGAAAGAACATTCTGTAACCTTTTCTGGCAGCCATCTTGCACAGTAAAGGAAATAGATCCGAACCGGATATTTTTTGTTTGATGGGGGTTCCATACCAGTGAGCAATCCACAGAAGAGGCGTTCCATCTGTTAAGATAAGCGAGGCATTGGCATAGATCTCCTGCAGTTTTTTGTTGGTTTCCAACTGCACGATGCAATCCACATTAGGATTGACTACATAGTTGCCTTTCCCCTTTTTGATTAGAGCATCAACCGCCTGAAGCGTCTCCTCCATCGTCAGGTTGTCAATCTCTGTGTTCATAAACGTTATCCTTGGCATGGCTTATCCTTCCTGATTTCATAGGTGTCAGCATCTGTCACTTTGTGGCAGATGCCATATCATCGGAACTGTTCTCTATGTTTCATAGACATGAGCTGTCTTAACCGCTGATTTTTTCCAATTATATTTTTCCGATACCAGTTCACCAATCGCCTGTCGGTATTTCTCCATCTGTTCCTCGCTGCATGCCACAGCCTCAAGGATTGCATCCGCCAATGCCTGGGGATTGTGTTTTGCAAACAGGATTCCGGTTCTCCCCCCATCGGTCTCTTCGCAAAAAGCTGGAATATCGCTGGCAACCACCGGTTTTCCATAAGTATATGCCAACAATAGAGCGCCGCTGCCGTATATATTCCTGTAGGGAAACAACAGAAAATCCATATTCGCCAACAATTCTGGTATATCTTCCTCCCGCACATGTCCCGGACAAAAGCTTACATAGGGCTCTAATCCCAATTTCCGAATCTTTGCCATATAGTCGGTTCCATCCAGCTTGGGAAACTGTTCCCCAGCGATGGTAACATGGAGGCCTTTTCTTTTCTCCGGCTGGATGAGGGCGATCGCGTCCAGCAAAATGTCAATCCCTTTATAGGTTCGAATAAATCCGAACTGCAAAAACTGCTTTACTGCTTTATCCTGGTATCTCTCTTTTTTTGATTCCTGGAATTTCTGGTTCTGATAACTTCCGTGTGCAATAACCGTAATCTTTTTTTCTGGTACGGAAAATTGTTGCATCAGACAAGCCTTCGATGTCTCATTGTGAACAATCAGTCCATCACACTGGTCATAAAATCGTTTGTATCGTTCCCAGTCACCAGGGCGTGCCTCATGGGGCAGAACATTGTGCACCGTACAGACAAGTTTGCCATAGTATCGTCTCATCCGATAAAAAACTTCCATCTCATACGCAGCATGATGAAATGATTGTACATGCACCACTGCAAAAATTCCTCTGTGGATCGTCCCCGCCAGTTTTAGCAGAGAAATCCCATATGCCAACACTGCCACTGCCCTTTTTCCTCCTACCGGATAACCTTGGGGGATCCAGGTAATCCCTTCTTCCTGTACGTCGGCGTTCTTCCTGCAGAAAATGGAAAGATCGCAGGACTTCTTTAACTCCCTGCCCAGTTCCAGTGAATAGGTACTTCCAGGAAGAAAATTATCGATCATCAATACCTTCATTTCAAGTGTCCCTTTCTACCGATCACTTCTTCCAGGCAATCCCTAAGATATTGGGGAAAATAGTACCTTAACTCTTCATGATTTTTATAATTTCCTACGTCTGTATGAATCCGGATCCCCTGGGCGGACAGATCCTGAAGCAGATCCTTGATATGTTCTTCATAGGTATGCTCTTGATCCGAGTAATGAATGTAGATATTCTGAGTTTTCCCAACTGTGTCACGCCTGATCTTGTCTCTCAGCCTGTGATCCAGCTTCATGATCTGATCCTTCCTTATATCTTCTCCCAGAATGTCCTTCAGATTTGGCAAAAATGTTTCACAGTTTAGATATGTGCCTATATAGTACTGGGGAGCAGCTACAATCATGACCCCTCCTTTGTAGCAGATTCCAAAATTAATAGCTGCATAAGCACCTTTGCTGGAACCTATGAAGATCAGCTTTGTTGCATTGCAGATCGCTTTGCAGCGGTCAATCAACTCCAACACAGAGGCTTCCACAAAATAGGTTCCATTGCGCCCCAGATAGTAATTACCCCGATGGTTTTCTGCAAAATCATCCTTGATATACAGCCGGTTAGCCCGAACTCCACAGATGGATCCCACATAGTTATAACGTGCTCCTTTTTCATTGCATGCCTGAAACCCAACCACCAACACAGGACTGCCTTTTTTTCTGAAAAACAGATAACGAAGCGGCTCTTCACCTTTCTGGAAAACAAACTGCTTTTCCTTTATGGGCGCTGCGACCATGATGTACAATCGATTCAGTACTCTCTGTACCCATTTTCTATCCATTCCGCCTATCTCCCACCCCTCTTTTGCCTTCCGTTTTTTAGTGTCTGATCCCTTTCTTCCTTCTCTGCATACCGGCCACAGTAAGGATCCCTCCTATCAGGCATCCCAGGGAATTTGACAGAATATCATCAATATCGCAGGTGCCGGAACGAAGGATCAGCTGTCCTGTCTCAATCCATACAGAAAACATCATTCCAAATGATACGCTGGAAATCATCTTTCCCTGATCACCATCGGTCAAAAGTGGATATAACATACCTACTGGCACAAACATCACTACATTTAGAAGAATATGCTGAAACGATTCCACCCCATTCTCGCTCGTCCAGTTGAATACCTCCATCTGTACCGTAGAATAGGCTCCCTCCTCACGCATAAAGATGGTTATGTACAGTACTGCAAGGAGATAGGCCGCCAAGACAACCAGAACCCCCAGATGGATCTTAGGCCTTCTCTTCACAGACCAGTAAAGCTTCCACCCCAAAAACAGAAAGGAGTAAACCGCAGAAACGGCATAGAGAAGAAGTCCCAGTTCCCCCAGATACCGTCCAATGGCTATAAGCATTCCAAGCCCGCATCCATAAACAAACAGAACAATCACCGCAGCCGTCGTAATATTCCCTCTTCCCCTTAGCCGGGCAGCCACCAGGCTTAACAATATAAAATAGCCTAATACAATCAATAATATGATCAAAAAGGAATCCATATCTTCTTCCACCCTTTATACCTTCTGTAACTCCCGGAGCCTCTTTTGTGCCTGTTCAAGTGCACATCATCACATAATAAGTTCCTCTTCTATGACAACCGTCTCCATATTGCTGTCAAGGATCTCCTCTTCTACGACAGACTGTTCTTCTGTTTTCTTTGCCGTCTTTCTTGCAGCAAGTTTTTCTTCCATGACAATAACCCGCATTGTGCCATCGCTCATTTCCTCTTCAATCACAATGGAGCCCGGCCCGCTTATACTGGCCGTTTCTCTTTGTTTTTGATTTTCTCTTCGTTCCACCGGAGCCGTGTCTTTCTCTTCCTGCTCTTTTCTTCCTGCTTTCCCCGTGTCAGGGGCTCCTTCCTGATTCCGTCTTATATCCTCTCTTGCATCGGCATGCTTTTCTCTCCCTCGTTTCCTGGCTTTTCTCTCTTTTATATCAGTGGATTTTTCTTCCTTCTTCCCCTCATCAGCGGATTCTTCTTCCTTCTCCACTACATCAGTAGATTCTTCTCCCCTCTCCACTACATCAACGGATTTTTCTCCTCTCTCCCCCATATCAGCGGATTCTTCTTCCTTCTCCACTACATCAGCAGATTCTTCTCCCCTCCCCTCCACATCAGCGGATTCTCCTTCTTTCTCCTCCACATCAACGGATTTTTCTCCCCTCTCCACTGCATCAGCAAATTTTTCTTCCCCATCATCCACACGGCTCTTCTCCTCCCGGTCAGCCATTTCTTCTTCTCCGCTTAAACCGTTCTCTGTATCTGCTGCCCCCTCACGGTAACTGCCCTCATAAACTCCCGGATTTCTCTCCGTCTCTTCCTGCATCGACCCCTGGGGCTCCTCTTGGCCTTCCTCTCCACCGTCATGGTTGCTCTCCGCCTGAAAAAGC
>JAETTS010000184.1 GCA_021769025.1 Enterocloster bolteae | reverse complement strand
AGAGGATGCATTGTTCATGTATCATCTGATTTCCAGGCAGGTTCGTATGGCCTATTCCGGACAAGGCTGGTACTATTACAGAACCAATCAGGAAAGTATCACCCACTCCCTTTCTGTCACAGGAGATCAAAGCTTTTATCGATATGCGCAGATCATACGAGATCGTGAGTATGGGAAAGGAAACCTTCGATACGCCATAGAGTGGGAAGGTACGGTTCTCTTTTCCATGAAAAAAGCTTTCTTGAAAATGAAAAAAGCGAAAAACAAGCGCCGAAGTCAGGAACTAAAGAGCCAGGCACTGGCCGAAAGCAAGAGCCCATTATTCAAGATGCTGCCACTACGAAGAAGGCTCTTGTTGTATTGTTGTTTTTCTTTTCCGGCCGTCTATGGGGTGTTGGAACGATTGCGGCCGCTCTATAAAACCATTAGAAAGGGAAATCCGGCCTGATGAGAACAGGCTGGATGGAGGAAAGACAGGAAGAAAGAGAGCATGAAGAAAGTATCAGTCATTATACCTGTGTACAATTCAGAACAGTATGTAGAGCAGTGTGTGCTGTCAGCAGTCCAACAGACGTATCCCAACCTGCAGATCCTGATTATCGATGATGGGTCTACGGATCACAGCCTGGACATATGCCAACGATTGGGAGAGAGGGACAGCCGGATACAGATTTTTTGCCAGGAGAATAAAGGCGTGTCATCCGCCAGAAACAAAGGGATCGACCAGGCAGAGGGAGACTACCTTTTTTTCCTGGACAGTGACGACAGCATCCATCCGTTGCTGATAGAGGAAGGGGTAAAGCAGGCCGAGACCCATCACACAGAATTGGTCTTATATCGCTGCCTGGAGCAGGACACCCGGCATTTGGAGGAACAGATAAGGAAGATATTCAAAGAGGATGAAAGACCCCAATGGCAGATTGTGGAACATGAGGAACTCAAACGGTGGTTTCACACAAGGGAAATGCTGTCCCTGATGCGGGTAGGAGGACTGCTTCGGAGAGACTGTATCGGATCCCAGCGGTTCAATGAAACGTTGGCTTATGGGGAGGACACTTTATTCATGTACCATATGATCTCCAAACCTATCCGGATGTCCTATTCAAAACAAGGATGGTACTACTACCGGATCTATCCGGAAAGCGTCTCCCATTCCCTGTCAGCCATGGAAAACCGAAATTATTTTCAATATGCCAAGGTGATAAGGGACAGGGAGTATCAAAAGAACCATCTTGTGTATGCTATGGCATGGGAGCGGATTTACCTTCGCTATATGAAGAAGACGTTCTTAAAGATGAAGGAAGTAAAGAATAAAACCAGATATCGGGAACTGAAGAGACAGGCAGCTGTTGAGCTTCGAAGTCCGCTGTTTCGGCGCGTTTCTTTTGAGAGAAAACTGTTGTTTATGGCCTGCTTTTACACCCCTGCATTGTATCGAGTATTGGATAACCTGCGCCAGATGTATCATGATACGAGGAAACCATTATGAATCCCAAACGAATTTCCACCAGCATCATCACCATATACGATCCCATTCCCAATTACGGAAACCGGCTGCAGAATTATGCGGTGCAGGAGACCTTAAGGAAACTTGGCGCAGAGGCAACAACCTTGTCCTTTGAAGCAAGCATTCTCTCGCCGAAAAACAGGCTGAAGCATATCCTGCGGCTGATGAGGGGATCCTATGGAAGAGGGGATAAAGAGGATTGGAAGGAATACCGTTTAAAAGTATCTGCATTTGAACAGTTTAACAGGGAATACATCAAGACAAAGAACATAAAAAGAATTGGGGATATCCAGGATGCCGATTATTTTGTGGTGGGATCCGACCAGGTCTGGAATCCTACATGGTATTCTTCCCATCCGTTAAAAAAGGACCTGTTCTTGCTTACATTCACAGAGCCGGCCAAGAAAGTATGTTTTTCTCCCAGCTTTGGCATTGGTGAACTGCCAGAGGAGTGGAAGCCCTGGTTTCGGCAGCATCTGGCCGCGTTTTCCAGCCTTTCCGTAAGGGAGAGGGCCGGGGCCAAGATCATAAAGGAACTTACAGGCAAGACGGCGGAGGTTTTGATTGATCCCACCTTGATGCTTGAACCGGAGGAATGGAGAAACATTTCAAAAAGACCTTGCAGGAATGTGGACACGGACACCCCCTATGTCCTTACCTATTTTTTAGGCGATTTGTCCAGGCAGGCCATAATGGATCTTGACCGTATCTTAGCCGGAAAGAAGAAACGGGTGCTTTCTCTTATGGATCGCGGGAAACCGGAACTGTACGTCCTGGGACCGGGACAGTTCATCTACTTGCTGGATCATGCAGACCTGGTTCTGACGGATTCTTTTCATGGATGCGTATTTTCTTTTCTATTTGGTAAGCCGTTTCTGGTGTACCCGCGGGAAGGCCTTGGCATTGACATGATGTCCCGAATCGATACATTCCTGGACACATTCGATCTGAAGCGCAAATACAAAAACAGCGGCATTGAAAATGAAATGGATGAATGCAGCTATGAGGCCGGCCACCGGATCCTGGAGATGGAACGGCAAAAGGTGATCCGTTTTTTGAAGGGGTCTATGGATATGCAATAGGGGAAGAACCTGTAGAGGTGAATCGGAAGTATGAAGATAGAACGTACCAGAAATGCCGGGAGAAATGTGATTTTTGGAGGCATGTTAAAATTGTATCAGACAATCGTTCCTTTTTTGATGCGGACGGTTATGATTCATTTTATGGGGGTTCCGTACCTGGGGTTAAACAGCCTGTTTGCCTCTGTCTTGCAGGTACTGAACTTAGCGGAGCTGGGAGTAGGATCCGCCATGGTTTACAGCATGTATAAACCGATCATAGAGGATGACTATGCCGCTATCTGCGGGCTGATGCGCCTTTATCGGTTGTACTATCGGATCATCGGCGGGGTGATTGCCGCCATCGGGGTGCTCCTTTTGCCCATGATCCCCCGGTTGGTTCATGGAGATATACCTGCGGGGATGAACCTTTCTATTCTTTATTTGTTGAACCTGGGAGCAACGGTTCTCTCCTACTGGCTCTTTGCATACAAGAACTGCCTTTTGCAGGCTCATCAGAGAAATGATATCGCAAGCAAAATAACGCTGATCGTCAATACCATGCAATATGGCCTGCAGCTTATGGTATTGATGGTTTTCAGAAACTACTATCTGTATCTGATGGTTATGCTGCTGTCCCAGGCAGTATCAAACCTTGTGACAGCAAGGGTGGTAACTAAGATGTTCCCGGAATACGCTCCCAGAGGCAAACTGGATCAAGCTGCTGTCACAGAGATCAGCCACAGAATCCGCGACTTATTCACATCGAAGATCGGTGCAGTCATTGTAAACTCAGCGGATACCATTGTGATTTCTTCCTTTCTGGGGCTGACAGTGCTTGCGGTATACCAGAATTATTATTTTATCCTGACATCGGTCATCGGCTTTGTGGCCATCCTGTTCCATGCTTGCATGGCAGGGATTGGCAACAGCATCCTTGTCGAGTCAAAGGAGAAGAATTTCAAGGACTTAAAGAGACTTACCTTTCTGACCTGTTGGATCGGCGGGGTCTGCGCCGCCTGTCTGTTGTGCCTTTACCAGCCGTTTATGGAATTGTGGGTTGGCAACTCCTTCATGTTGGAGTTTGACGCGGTGATCTGCTTTTGCGTCTATTACTTTGTATATGAGATCAATCAGCTGTTGAATACCTACAAAGACGCGGCAGGGATCTGGCATAAAGACCGCTTCCGTCCATTGGTCACGGCTCTTACCAATTTAGGTATGAACCTGGTCATGGTCCGTTACTGGGGGATATACGGGGTGCTTCTGTCCACGGTACTGTCCATGGTTTTCGTAGGAATGCCCTGGCTGTTGCACAATCTTTTTACCACTGTATTTGAGAAGGAACAGCTCTGTTCTTATCTGAGGGGATTGCTTCGGTATACGGTATTTGCTTTTGGGGTATGTGTTGTCACATACAGCCTGTGCAGGCTCATTCATCTGTCTCAATGGGGGACATTTTTTGTGAGGGGAATCATCTGCTGTCTTGTCCCCAACGGGCTTCTTTTTATGGCATATCGCAGAAGGACAGAATGGAAGGAAAGCATAGACTTGCTGAACCAATTGACGAAACGAAAGAGGAAAGAACCGCTATATGGAAAATAAGATAGGAGAGAAGGCAGTGCAAGGGAAAAAGGGACTGGTTTCTTGTGTAACACCTGTCTGGAACCGGGAGAAGTATATTGGTTCCATGTTGGAATCCGTGTTAGGGCAGACCTATCCATGGATGGAAATGATACTTGTGGATGACGGGTCCGATGACCGTACGCTGGAGATTGCAGAAAGTTATCGGGAGCCGTTTGCCAAACGGGGGTATGAATATCAGATTGTGTCCGCCCCCCACAGGAATGCATCAGCAGCCATCAACCAGGGCCTTCCCCTGGTTCATGGCGAGTATCTGATATGGCCGGACAGTGACGACAGACTGGAGAAGGATTCTGTTGAGAAGAGAGTGGCTTTTCTTTTGGAGCACCCGGAATGCGACAGTGTCCGCAGCCTGATGTACTATTTTGACACCAGTGGAATACTTGCAAAGTCAGACGAAAAGATTGGCGATTTAGAACAAAACCGTCTTTTTTTTGACCTGTTGGAGTTTCGCACATTCGTCTGCTGTGGTTGTTATATGCTGAAAACAAAAGAATTTTTTTCGGTATACCCCCAAAGGCGTATTCCGGAAGCCCCGGTGGGACAGAATTTCCAGATGCTGCTTCCTTACATGTATCGCTATACATGTCACACCATCCCCGAGAGGCTGTACGGTGTTCGGGTTCATCCGGACAGTCATTCCAGAAGGGTGCTAAGCCAGAAAGAGGATGAGAAAAAGACAAGGGATTATGAGAAACTGATCCATGAGATCTCCACCATATGCAATATTCGAAGTATCCGGGAGATACGAAGAATCAAGCGCTGGAAATGGCAGCGCAGGCTGGACATAGCAAGGAGATACAGAAAAAAAATGGAGATCGCCAAGGCAAAAATTTCTTTGGCTTTCTACGGGAAACCCATAAAGAACCTATGAACAAGAAAAATGGAGAAGAACCATGCAGTCAATGTTTATCTATTTAATTGGTATATTAGATTCCAAAGGAAAACGGACACTAACCATCTACAGTATCTTGAGTATTATGACGCCTGTGGTGGATCTGTTCGGTATTTCCATGATGCTTCCCATTATGAATCAGTTGGTAGGCGGCGCCCATGTATCGAAAGAGTTTGTTGTTTTGGTTTTTGCCATGAACCTTTTAATCATTTTGAAAGGAATTTTTGCACTGTACAAAAGCAGGATCATGAATCAATTGCTGTATGGCGGCGCCCAGCGTTTGTCTGTAAACCTATATGAGCTTTTTATGAAGGAAGATTTGCTAAGGCATAATCACAGGGAATCCATGCAGGCCCTTACCATGATCCGCGGGGACAGCGTGGCCTGCATGCGGCTTTTGGTCAATGGTATTGACATTATGAGTGCTGTGCTGGCGGTAGGCGCCTACTGCATCGCCCTTGTGGTGATTGCAAAGGATATTGGCCTCATTGGATGTCTCGGGTTCTTTGTATGTATAACCTTTGTATATTTTTTCTACCGGAAGAACATGAAGTATTATGGGGAAGAGAGAAGAAAATTTGAGATCAAGTTAAATGCTCAGGTTACAGTG
>JAETTS010000183.1 GCA_021769025.1 Enterocloster bolteae | reverse complement strand
GGCCAACAAGTATTTTAAACAGGGCAAGGTGGTATTTTTTGCAGGAGGAACGGGACATCCTTACTTTTCTACAGATACCGGCATCACGTTGAGGGCGGTGGAGATGGATGCAGACTGTATCCTGCTTGCCAAGTCCATTGACGGCGTGTACGACAGCGACCCGGCGGTAAATCCCCAGGCAAAACGGTACGATACCATTGGAATTCAGGAAGTGATTGACAAGCAACTGGCGGTGGTGGATCTGACTGCTTCTATCATGTGTATGGAGCACAAGATGCCCATGGCAGTGTTTGATTTGAATGAGAAGGACAGCATTGCCAACGCGATGCAAGGGAAAATAAACGGCACTATTGTGACCGTAGAATGAAGGAGAAAGCCATGGAAGAAAAGTTAAAGATGTATGAAGACAAGATGAACAAGTCTCTGGATGTACTCCAGAGCGAGTATGCATCCATCCGTGCAGGACGGGCTAACCCTCATGTGCTGGACAAGATTAAGGTGGATTACTATGGAACCCCTACGCCTATCCAGCAGGTAGGCAATATCTCGGTGCCCGAGGCCAGGATGATCGTCATCCAGCCCTGGGAGAAAAGCCTGTTAAAAGCCATTGAGAAAGCCATCCACACCTCCGACCTTGGCATCAATCCCACCAATGACGGCACTGTGATCCGTCTGGTATTTCCGGAATTGACAGAGGAGAGAAGAAAGCAGCTTGCCAAGGACGTGAAGAAGAAAGGCGAGGCCACCAAGGTAGCCATCCGCAACATCCGCCGGGATGCCAATGAGACCTTCAAGAAGATGGAGAAGGCCGGGGAGTTTTCCGAGGATGACCAGGAACTGGCAGAAGATAAGATGCAGAAGATCACAGACAAGATGATCGAGAAGGTGGACAAGGCTGTAGAGGCCAAGACAAAAGAGATCATGACAGTTTAATACACGGGGGCGGGAGATACCTGCCCTTTATGTGTGTTTGGGAGGAAAGAATGAGCTTAGAGAATATGGTGATCCCACAGCATGTGGCGGTGATACTGGATGGAAACGGACGGTGGGCGAAAAAGAAGGGCGTGCCCAGGGCTATGGGCCATAAGGCCGGATGTGAGACCTTGGAGATCATGGTGGAAGAAGCGGCCAGAATGGGAATCGGATATTTTACGATCTATGGATTTTCTACAGAAAACTGGAAACGGTCCACGGAAGAAGTGGGGGCGCTAATGCAGCTGTTTCGGTACTATATGGTCCGCCTTTTAAAAATTGCTTCCGAGAACAATGTGAGAGTAAAAATGATTGGGGAAAAAAGCCGGTTTGCACCGGATATTATACAGGGCATCGATCGGTTGGTGGAAGGAACAAAGGACAATACAGGAATGACCTTTGTCATTGCGGTAAACTACGGCGGAAGGGATGAGATCGTCAGGGCGGCCAGGAAGTTGGTGGAGGATTACAGAAGAAATGGAAAGGATGTGTCTTCCATTGACGAGAGCCTGTTTCATTCTTATCTGGACACCAGGGACATTCCGGATCCGGATCTTTTGATCCGTACCAGTGGAGAGATGAGGCTGTCCAACTACCTGCTCTGGCAGCTGGCCTACACGGAGTTTTACATTACGGATTGCCTTTGGCCGGATTTCAATAAGGAAGAATTGGAAAAGGCTGTCATAGCGTACAATGGAAGAGAGAGAAGGTTTGGCGGGAGGAAGTAGGCGAGGGGAAGGTGCAGCTTAAGAAGCTGGCTTAAGGGAAGGAGTGAAGCCGGATGTTTACGACACGCTTAGTCAGCGGGATTATACTGGTAATCCTGGCGCTTTTGGTGGTAGGTGCAGGAGGTGGCATACTTTTTGGGGTTGTGGGGATGATTTCCCTTGTAGGTCTGTTTGAACTGTATCGGGTGATGAAGATCGAGAGGACCCCTCTGGCATGGATCGGATACAGCGCCTGTGTTTTCTATTATGGGCTTTTATGGTTTGATGGCCAGCAGTTTGTGACTTTGATGGCCATTGCGGCGCTTATGCTTTTGATGAGTCTCTATGTATTTACATTTCCAAAGTATAAAACAGAGGAGATTACCGTAGTATTCTTTGGGGTGTTTTATGTGGCGGTGATGCTTTCCTATCTGTATCAGGTGCGTCAGATGCCGGATGGGGCCTATATGGTATGGCTGATCTTCATTAGCTCCTGGGGATGTGATACGTGTGCTTACTGTTTCGGAATGCTTCTTGGGAAACACAAGCTGGCTCCGGTTTTAAGCCCGAAAAAATCCATCGAAGGTGCTGTGGGAGGTGTCCTGGGAGCGGCTGCCCTGGGGTATGTGTATGCCCTGGTATTCCGGGGCCAGATGATGGAGGTGGCAAACCCGCGGACGGTATGCGCCCTGGCCTGTGCCATCGCGGCGGTGATCTCCCAGGTGGGGGATCTGGCGGCTTCCGCCATCAAGAGGAATCATCAGGTGAAGGATTACGGCCATCTGATTCCCGGCCATGGAGGTGTGCTGGATCGGTTTGACAGCATGATCTTCACGGCTCCGGCTATTTATTTTGCGGTGACATTTTTGATGATATGAGAGGCAGGCTTATGAAGAAAATTTCCATATTAGGTTCTACAGGTTCTATCGGTACCCAGACCCTGGATATTGTCAGGCTGAATGGGGATATTCAGGTGACGGCTGTGGCGGCGGGAAGCAATATCGGTCTTTTGGAGAAGCAGATTCGGGAATTCGGCCCTGGCCTGGCCTGCGTCTGGGATGAGGAAAAGGCAAAGGAATTAAGAGAAAAGGTAAGGGATCTTCCGGTGCGGGTGGTATCCGGCATGGATGGACTCCTGGAAGTGGCGACAGAGAAAGAGGCAGAGATTCTGGTGGCGGCTGTGGTGGGGATGATCGGAATCCAGCCGGCCATAGCGGCTATGGAGGCGGGAAAAGATATTGCCCTGGCCAACAAGGAGACCCTGGTGACAGCCGGCCATATCATCATGCCTCTGGCAAAACAAAAGAAGGTGTCCATTCTGCCGGTGGACAGTGAGCACAGCGCCATTTTCCAGTGCTTAAACGGGGAGAACAAAGGACAGATCGAGAAAATTCTTCTGACCGCCTCAGGGGGACCGTTTCGCGGGAGAACCATGGAGGAGATGAAGGATATCCAGGTGGAGGATGCCCTGAAGCATCCCAACTGGGCCATGGGAAGGAAGATCACCATCGATTCTTCCACCATGGTGAATAAAGGCCTGGAGGTGATGGAGGCTAAGTGGCTGTTCGACGTGGCTATGGATCAGGTGCAGGTGGTGATACAGCCGAAAAGCGTGATCCATTCTATGGTGGAATTCAAAGATGGGGCGGTGATGGCCCAGCTTGGAACGCCGGATTTGCGGCTTCCTATCCAGTATGCCCTGTATTATCCGGAGCGGCGGTACCTGCCGGGAGAACGGCTGGATTTCTGGGCTATGAACCAGATCGCCTTTGAGAAGCCGGATGTTAAGAATTTCCCGGCGCTTTCTATGGCTTATGAGGCGGGAAAAACAGGCGGTTCCATGCCTACGGTGTTTAACGCGGCCAATGAGTATGCGGTGGGGCAGTTTTTACACAGGAAGATTCCATATCTGGCCATTGTGGATATGATCCAGTCAGCGATGGAGAGCCACCAGGTGGTGGAGAATCCTACGGTGGAGCAGATTCTGGAGGCAGAGAGGGAGACATATGATATGCTTAAAAGGCGGCAAGGTTAAATTGAGAGAAATCCATTAGGAGGATGACAGAATATATGAGCATGATTGCAGCAGTTCTGGTGTTTGGACTGATTGTTTTGATCCATGAGTTCGGCCATTTTATTGTGGCGAAGAAATGTGGGATCGGGGTGATTGAGTTTTCCATCGGTATGGGGCCCAGGTTATGGAGCATTCAAAGGGGAGAGACCCGGTACTCCATAAAAATCCTGCCATTTGGCGGTTCCTGTATGATGTTAGGGGAGGATGAGGACGACAAGGATCCCAAAGCCTTTGTCAACAAACCGGTGTGGGCCAGAATCGCGGTGGTGGCTGCAGGGCCGATTTTTAACTTTATCCTGGCATTTGTGCTGGGAATCGTGATTGTCTGCAGGGTAGGGTATGACGCGCCGGAACTGGTGGATGTTCAGGAAGGATTCCCTGCCCAGGAGCAAGGGATGCAGGCAGGCGACATTATCACCAGGTTAAATGGAGAGCCGGTGGTGGTCTACCGGGATATTACGCTTTACCGGCTTTTGCATCCTACGGAGACGGTCAATGTGGAATATGTCAGGCCTTCCGGGGATGGGAAGACTATGGAGAAACGGACTGCAGTGATTACGCCTAAGTATTCGGAGGAGTCTGGAAGTTATATGCTGGGAATTGTGGTCAGTGGGTATTATCGTCCGGCAAACGGGGTGGGTGAGATACTAAAATACGGTGCCTATGAAGGTGTGTACTGTATCAAGACGGCATTAAAAAGTTTGGCCATGATGTTTCGTGGGCAGGTAGGTATGGATGACATGGCCGGACCGGTAAGAATGGTGAGCATCATCGACGATACGGTGAAGGAGACCATTCCTTATGGAATCGAGACCATGATTCTGACACTGATGAATCTGTGCGTGCTTTTAAGCGCCAATTTAGGGGTGATGAACCTGCTGCCAATTCCGGCGCTTGACGGAGGACGGCTGGTATTTCTGATTATTGAGGCTGTACGGGGCAAGCCCATTGATAAAGAGAAGGAGGGCATGGTTCATATGGCAGGTATGGCGGTTTTGATGGGGCTTATGATTCTGGTTCTCTTCAATGACATTTCGATCTTGTTTTTTAAGAAGTAGAGGGGCTTATGTTGTTTATACTGTTGGTTTTTGCCTGGCTGGCTGCTCCCATTGTGGAGTTGGTGATCATCATTATTTTGTGCGTTCAAAATGGAGAGTATAAGAGAAAGATTGCCGAGTTTGCCAGGGCGGAGCAAAGTGCTGTGCTGGCCAAAGGGCTGTGGCAGGCAGCAAAGAAGGCAGAAGAAGATGCCGTGTCCAATGAGGCGGTGAAGGGGGAAGGCATCTGTGGGCAGGCACCGTTAAAGGCTGTGTGTGACGATAGGGAGTATGGATGGAAGGAACAGCCAGAGCGTGTGCCTGGTGATCGGATGCAGGTACAGGAGGAACAGCCAGAGTCTTTGCCTGGAGACCGGTTGCGGGAACCAGGAGAGCCATCAGAGTGTGCATCTAAGGGGCTGGCGGAAGGAGAGCAGACAGAGGCACGAATGCCGCAGCCACCGCAGCCACCGTTTCGACAGCCGGACCCTGTGGCTGTGAGTCAGAAGGCCATATCTGACAGCAGTATGGGAACAGCGGCTCTGATTATCGGGGTGATTCTGGTGGTATTGGCTGGAATCATCTTTGCTACCACTTCATGGAGAGTTCTGCCCAGCTTTTTCAAAGCATTTCTGGTGCTGGCCTTGTCCGGCGTGTTTTTTGGTGCCAGTGTTTTGGCGGAAAAGAAACTTCATATTTATAAGACAGGAAATGCGTTTTATCTGCTAAGCAGCATTTTCCTGTTTTTGTCGGTTCTTGCCGCCGCCTATTTCAGGCTTTTAGGCACGGTGTTTATATTGGAAGGAGACAATCGGTGGTGGGTTCTCTGGGTTGGCAGCCTGGTGACCTTGACGATGCTGTTTCTTGGGATACAAAGATTTCATGATAAGACCTATACCCAGGCTTGTTTCTGGGGAATGACGGTCAGCATGAC
>JAETTS010000182.1 GCA_021769025.1 Enterocloster bolteae | reverse complement strand
TGTATGGATTTATGGCTTTTGTGCAATCTGCTACTTATGTTTGATTCAACCTTTTGTAAGGATATGGATTGGTGATAATTGTTTATTATCACAAAGTATTGTTCTAATGATAGTAATTAAATTCTATGTATCTGGTGTCAGGAAGACAGTATTGATATTTCGTACGGCATCAGGACTATTTTGGTATGATCGACATAAACCACTCATAGAGAGTGTTCTTAATATTATTCTTTCTGTTGGTTTTGTAATAAGATTTGGTGTGTCTGGAGTACTGCTCGGTACAATAGGTAGCACATTATTGCTATCATTTTGGTATGAAGGATATATTTTATATAAGTACTACTTTGGAAAAGGATTTTGGAGCTATATATGGAAACAGGTACTTTATGCAATTCAGGTTGCTGTTATTGCAGGAATATGTTCTCTTGTAAATAATTGTCTTCCAGAGGGTGGCATTATATGGTTTTGTTTTAGGTTAATTTTAATAAGTTTTTTATGTTTTGGTTTCATATGCGCTTTTTCATGTAAGAAGAATGAATTTTTATATTATGTTAATATATTAAGAAAAATAGCAAAAGATATATTAAAGCAGAAGAAATAATCTTTCATTCCTAGATTTTCGACTCAAAGATACTCCCCCAGACACTCCTCAACGCATTCCCTGCCTGTTTGTAGATTCTTATTTTGTTACTTACGATTATCTGGCTGCCTTGAGAAAGCTGTACAGAGCCCTTTCCTGCAGATTGGTATATATTGATGATGTGCCGGCATTTCCATATTCAGTAGATGATCTGATTAATTACAACATTTACAGGCCGGATAAAAAAGGAAATATGAGCGAATGTATAGTTTAGATGCAGGTGAGGCTTTTCAAAAAGCTGGCGAAAGGGATATCCAACCTTACCCTCCACTACAATATCAGCTATATGAAGAATCAGCAGATTCATATACCATTTTTCAGCAGCCTTTTCGTCGTTTTAACAGGCTTGATGTTTTAGCCATTGTTTTCCAGTTCCTCCACAGGATAAGCGCCCTCAGCCTGTACGCTCTCAGGAAACGTAAAGAAAAAAGTAGTCTTGTCATGGAGAGTGCTTTCACAGGATATCTGGATGCCGTGGCGGTCTGCGATCTGCCTGGCAATGGGAAGGCCCAGGCCGCTTCCATTTTTGTTTTGTTCCGAATTATTTGTATAAAAGCGCTGGAAGATATAAGGGATATCTTTCGGCGAGATACCGTCACCGTGATCTGTAAATGAGATGACGCAATGGCTATCCCTGTAGGACATATGAATGCACACCACGGTATTGGGGTGGGAGAATTTGATGGAGTTGTCCAGGATTGTTAGAAACATCTGTTTTAAACGTCCATAATCTCCGAGGAATACCACCAGCCCGGCCTGATTCTCCAGGCGGAGCTCAACCGATTTTTTCCTGGCGATCTGTTGCATTGAGCGGACAGAGTCGACGATAAGGTCTGTAAGATTCAGCTCTGTCTTGATGATTTGGAAGTTGCTGTTCTGAAGCCGTGAAAGCTCCAGAAGATCGTTGACCAGGCGCTGAAGATGGATGGTGTCCGACAGCATTTGTCTATAGTATTCCTGCATTTCTCCAGGCTCTGTAACCAAGCCTTCCATGAGAACCTCCAGGGAACCTCGGATTACTGTGATGGGGGTGCGTAGTTCATGGGAGACATTGGATACAAAATCCTGCTGCATCTTGTCCAGCCTTTTCCGTTCTTCTTCGATATCAGCCAATCTGGCAAACAATTCATTGATATTATCAGCCAATTCACCGATCTCATCGTATTGCGCCACCTTGGCCTGTGCGTGATAATCTCCCTCCTTCACTTGAACCACGGCCTGGCCGATTTCCCTTAACGGGCGTATAAAATGATTGGCCAGAAAGACAGACAGGGCAAATGCCAGAATCAGGGCAGAAAGGATACAGACCACGAAAATAAAAAGGCTGTGATTCTGGGCATCCCGGATCTCGTTGACAGGGCTGTGAAGCAGAAACGCTGCGGTGACGGTTCCGTCTTCTCCATAGACAGGGGCCCCTACGGTGATGGAAGGCACGTCTAACATGGGAGAAAATGCCCGACTTGACACCACATGTCCCTCAAACACCTTGTTGATCAAGTCTTCCGCGCCCGGAGGCAGGTCGGTATAAGATAAGGAGTAATTGGGGGTGGAAAGCTCAATGGTCTGGGCTTGTTCGTCCACCAGCCATGCCTCATCCATAGAGATATCGTCAATAAAACGGAGATACGCACCGAAGCCCATACCACCTCCAGGACGGTGCGGCTGCCTTTGGAGAAACAGAGAAAGGGTTTTTGCAATGGCAGTGGCTTGATTTTCCAGCCGCTCTTCGTAGATTTCGGCAGTATGCTGAGTAAATTGTGTTCCGAACAGGATGCCGATGCTGATGGAGAATAATAAAAGCACGGCAGAAAAATAGCTGACTAAACGATGGGTAATCTTATGGTTCATGTCAAAATTCCTTCAAATTTATAGCCCATACCCCAGATGGTTTTGATCTGCCAGTTGGGGTGGGGAACCTTGTCTAATTTGGCACGGAGACGTTTGATATGATTGTCGACAGTGCGGTTGTCTCCTGGATAATCATAACCCCACAGAGTGCTTAAAAGGTTATCCCTGGAGAATATCTTTCCCCGATTTCCGAGAAGCGTCCAGAGAATCTCCAGTTCCTTTTTAGTAAGGACGATCTTCTGGTCATCAATGGTTACAGAGGCATTGTCCAGAGAAATGGTAAGATTGTCGTAGGCAAGGCAACGCTTTTCATCACTCCGGCTGGAGGTGATCCGGCGCAGAACCGCCCGAACCCTGGCCATCACTTCCCCGGGGGAGAATGGCTTTACAATGTAGTCGTCCGCACCAATATCCAATCCCATGATCCGCTCAAAATCCTCTCCTCTGGCGGTTATCATGATGATCGGAATATTGGAGACTCTTCGGATCTCCCGGCATACTTCAAAGCCATCTCGCTTCGGCATCATCACATCCAACAAAATAATAGCCAGGGACTCCTGATGGAACAGTTCCAAGGCCTCATCACCGTTATAAGCGTATACAGGCTCATAGCCTTCCTTTTTAGCAAATTCACCTAGGATCTTTGTTATCTGAAGATTGTCGTCTGCAATTAATATTTTATCCATAATAAATTCCTTTTTCGAAAATAAAGTAATGTTATGATGTTTTGCCCTAATCAGGCTACTTTTTCCTGCTTTTGGCAGGTTCCAAGATCAAACATCCTCTTGCAAGCAAGCTTGCATTGGATGGCAAATCAGTGCAGGATAAATTTTTATAAAATTATACCACAAAAGTGTGCCTTTTTTGTGTCGTTTTGCATGGATTTTGTTACAAAATAGAACCATTTTCATTACTGTTTTGATATGGTTTCAAGATATGATAATAACAAGAAACCGCTTTGTAAAGCTGGATAAGTCTGAGAGAAGTCTGGCTGACAGGGGCGATTCTATGTGTGAAGGAACACACCAATAGAAACCAATTGAAAATCGGAGGATTTATATTATGAGAAGAAAGACAACCTTATGGGCGGCAGTGCTGGCAGTCATGGTATTGGCAGCTGGATGTGGACAGGGGGGAGGAACAAGTGCCCCGGCGGATTCTTCAAAGACCGAGTCTGTAGCGGAAACCAAAGCAGAAACCACAGCGGAAACCAAGGAAGAAACGAAAGAGGAAACCACAGAGGAAACCAAAGAAGAAGAGACAAAAGCCCCGGCAGAAGCAGCAGGCGGCTATAAGACTGGCCTTGCAGTGGTTTCTTCTATGACCAGCTCAAAAGATGCTGGGGATGCCGACGGCAATGCCCAGGTAGATTCTGTGGCAGCAGCAGTGGTGGTAGATGAAGACGGAAAGATTGTAAGCTGCTATCTGGATACCGCTCAGAATAAGATGGGATTTACCGCTGACGGAAAAGTAGTAAAGACAGAGGAGTTTCTGACCAAGAAAGAACTGGGTGATAAGTATGGCATGAAGGCAGCTTCCGGAATTGGCAAGGAATGGTATGAGCAGGCCCAGGCCCTGGAGGAATATGTGATCGGCAAGACGGCAGAGGAAGTAGCTCAAATCGCCGTGGATGATTCCACCAAAGCAACGGACGTGGATCTGGTGGCTGGCGTTACCATCAAGATCGGCAGCTATCAGGAAGCTATCGTGGAGGCAATCAACAATGCCCAGGCTATAGGAACCAAGGAAGGCGATAAACTGGGACTTGGCATCATCACAAATATGAATAAGTCCAAGGACGCAGAGGCAGATAAAGAAGGCCAGTGCCAGGCATACTCCACCTATGTGGCAGTTACCACAGATTCCGATGGAAAGATTACGGCAGCTGTGATTGATTCGACTCAGGGAACGGTGAAGTTTGATGCGGAAGGAAAGATTACCTCAGATCTGACTTCCGGCGTAAAGACCAAGAGACAGCTTGGAGATGACTATGGTATGAAAGCGGCCTCTGGAATTGGCAAAGAGTGGTATGAACAGGCCGCCAATATGGAGGTTTACCTGGTTGGAAAGACTGCCGGGGAAGTGACAGGAATTGCTGTGGATGCAGATGGAAAAGGTACGGAGCCAGATTTGTTGGCTGGAGTTACGATTTCCATCGACGGATATCAGGCAGCGGCTGTAAAGGCAATTGAGAATGCAAAATAAAAAACCTATTTACAAACAGAAAAAAATGTAGTATGATCTCTCCAGCGGTTGCTTTGATGCTGCAAAGCAGCGCAGGAAAAGAATTCCAATACTCCCGGAACTTAGCCTCGAAGATGAGGCAGGTATCGGGGGTATTCTATTTTGGAAGAGAATTGGGAAAATGGAAGACAGATTTCAGAAAAGAGGAGAGATTATGAAAGCAGACAGGCAAAACCAGGCAGCGGCCGCGCCGGGACTCTATGACTCCAGGTTTGAGCACGACAATTGCGGAATCGGAGCGGTTGTGAATATCAAAGGGGTGAAAACCCACAAGACTGTGGAACAGGCGCTTCACATTGTGGAGAATCTGGAACACAGGGCAGGAAAAGACGGAGAAGGCAAGACTGGCGACGGTGTCGGCGCTTTTTTCTTTCCCCAGGATAAGCTTGCCAGGAATCAGGCCATGAAAATGTTCGAGATTATTGTGAGGAAGGAGGGGCTTTCTTTCCTGGGATGGAGAGAAGTGCCGGTAAGGCCGGAGCTGATCGGAGAGAGGGCAGTGGAAAAGATGCCTTGTATCTTTCAGGGCTTTGTAAAAAAACCGGAGCATCTCTCCAAAGGGCTGGAGTTTGACCGCCGCCTTTACGTGGTACGCCGGGTGTTTGAGCAGAGCAATGACAACACTTATGTGGTATCGCTAAGCAGCCGGACCATCGTCTACAAAGGTATGTTCCTGGTAAAGGAACTGCGCCGGTTTTTCCCAGACCTTCAGGATAAGGATTATGAATCCGCCCTGGCTACGGTTCACTCCCGCTTTAGTACCAACACCAACCCCAGCTGGATGCGGGCCCACCCCAACCGGATTATTGTGCACAACGGGGAGATCAATACCATCCGCGGCAATGTGGACAAAATGCTGGCCAGAGAGGAGACCATGGAGTCGGAGTTCTTTAAATCCGAGATGCACAAAGTTCTGCCTATCATCAACCAGGAAGGCTCGGATTCCGCTATGCTTGACAATGCCCTGGAATTTATGATGATGAGCGGTATGGAGCTTCCCCTGGCGGTGATGGTTCTGATTCCGGCTCCATGGAGCCATGACAAGTCCATGCCCCAGGAGGTAAAGGATTTCTATCATTACTATTCCACCATG
>JAETTS010000181.1 GCA_021769025.1 Enterocloster bolteae | reverse complement strand
GAGCAATATATAGTAACTGGTATGAGTTGCGCGGCATGTAGCGCCCGGGTGGAGAAGGCGGTTTCCAAGGTGGAAGGAGTTTCTTCCTGCTCAGTCAGTCTTCTTACCAACTCCATGGGAGTGGAAGGAACTGCTTCCCAGGAGGCTATTATACAGGCAGTAGAGCAAGCCGGATATGGTGCGGCCAAGAAAGGACGGGGAGCATCCCAGGCTGGCTTGGGAGCATCCGACGCGGCAAGCAGCGGCGGGGCAGCCGGAGAGGAGTTGCTTAAGGACAGGGAGACTCCTGTGCTCAAGCAACGTCTGGTTGCTTCGCTGGGATTTCTGGTGGTTCTCATGTATTTTTCCATGGGGCATATGATGTGGAACTGGCCGGTTCCGGCGGTTCTGGAAGGAAACCATGTGGCGATGGGGCTTTTACAGCTGATTCTGTCGGCGATTATTATGGTGATCAACCAGAAATTCTTTATAAGCGGCTTTAAAAGTCTGTGGCACAAGGCTCCCAATATGGATACCCTGGTGGCTCTGGGCTCTACGGCATCTTTTGTATACAGCACGTATGCCTTGTTTGCCATGACTGATGCCCAGATGCGGGGAGACATGGGCGGTGTCATGGAATATATGCATGAATTCTATTTTGAATCTGCAGCCATGATCCTGACATTGATCACAGTCGGGAAAATGCTGGAAGCCCGCTCCAAGGGAAGGACAACGGATGCGTTGAAGAGCCTGATGAAGCTGGCACCCAAGACGGCAACCCTGGTGAGGGACGGTGTGGAGGTTCTGGTATCCGTTGACCAGGTGCAGAGCGGTGATATTTTTGTGGTAAGGCCGGGAGAGAATATCCCGGTAGATGGATTTGTGCTTGAGGGAAACAGCGCGGTCAATGAGTCAGCTCTGACAGGGGAAAGCATTCCGGTAGACAAGGAGGAAGGCAGCCATGTGTCAGCGGCGACGGTGAACCAGTCTGGCTTCCTTCGCTGCCAGGCTACAAAAGTGGGGGAAGACACTACTTTATCGCAGATCATCCGTATGGTCAGCGATGCAGCGGCTACCAAGGCACCGATTGCCAAAGTGGCAGACCGGGTATCAGGAGTATGGAATCCTTTTTAAGACTGCAGTTTCACTGGAAGAAGCAGGGAAGGTGGAGATTGTAGCCTTAGATAAGACCGGAACCATCACCAGCGGAGAACCCAAGGTGACAGACATGATACCGGCGGATGGCTTCGACGAGACACAGCTTCTTGGTGCTGCCTGTGCCCTGGAGAAGAGGAGCGAGCATCCTCTTGCAAAGGCTGTGCTTAAGAAGGGAGAAGAGTTGGGAACAAAGATATCGGAGGTATCCGATTTCCACGCTCTTCCGGGAAACGGACTGAGGGCTATTTTGGATAGCACGGCCTTATGCGGTGGGAATCTGGCCTTCATAAGCAGCCAGACCCAGGTGTCCCAGAAGATGAAGCAGCAGGCAGAACAGTTGGCCCAACAGGGGAAGACACCGCTGTTTTTCAGTATTGGAGGAACACTGGCAGGAATCATTGCAGTGGCGGATACGATCAAGGAAGACAGTCCCCAGGCAGTAAAAGAACTTCAGAATATGGGGATACGCGTGGTTATGCTGACAGGGGATAATGAGAGAACCGCCAAGGCTGTCGGAGCCCAGGCTGGGGTAGACCAGGTGATTGCAGGTGTGCTTCCAGACGGGAAAGAGCAGGTAATCCGTTCCTTAAAAGAACAGGGAAGGACAGCTATGGTAGGTGACGGGATCAATGATGCCCCGGCTCTTACCAGGGCGGATATTGGAATCGCCATCGGGGCAGGAACAGATGTGGCCATCGACGCAGCGGATGTGGTGCTGATGAAAAGCCGCTTAAGCGATGTCCCGGCGGCGATCCGACTAAGCCGGGCGGCTCTGCGCAATATTCATGAGAATCTGTTCTGGGCATTTTTCTACAATGTAGTAGGAATTCCGCTGGCAGCCGGCGTGTGGTATCCTATCTTTGGATGGAAATTAAATCCCATGTTCGGCGCTGCAGCCATGAGCCTCTCCAGTTTCTGTGTGGTAACCAACGCATTAAGGCTGAATTGGTTCGATATGAGAAATTGGAAAAGAGACAAAAAAATAAAATCAAAGGGAAAAGAAAAGGAGAACAAAACCATGACAAAAACAATGAAGATTGAGGGAATGATGTGCGGACACTGCGAGGCAAGAGTAAAAAAATGTCTGGAAGCCCTGCCGGAGGTAAACGAGGCTGTCGTAAGCCATGAAAATGGCACGGCGGTGGTAACATTAAGGGGGGACATCGCGGAAGATACGCTGAGAAAGGCTGTAGAAGAGCAGGATTATAAGGTTGTGTCTGTACAGTAGGCAGGCGGAAAGATTGGTTTATGAAAGGGAGGCAGCGCCAGGGGCGCAAAAGCCTCCTTTTTCCAATCCGAAGAAGTTAAACCTGTCTCACCACATCACTGTCCAGAGTTCCCTCTGACTTTGCTGTTCGGTATAGTTTTATGATCTGGCGGATCTGAGCGGTTGTGTAGGGTTTGATGATAAAGCCAAAGGCCCGGATCTTCCAGGCTTCCAGGGAAAAGCCAGGTATTCCCGACAGAAGCACCACTTCCGGGTGGACAGGGCGGCTGTAAATGGCGGAAGCCAGAGTAATTCCACTGATCTCTGGCATCACCACATCAGAAAAGACTAGATCCAGAGGGTGTTCTTCTATATACTGCATAGCAGCTACGGCATCGTCGAAGATGCCCTGTACGGTTACACCGTCCATACTGCTTAAAATTCTTGTCAGCCGTTCTTTTAAATCCACAGAATTATCTACTACAATCACATTCAATTCCATATCCATTTCTCCGAAGTCTATATTGAAACCGTTAATCATCATAACATAGGAAGGGCATTCTTTCAAGATAAATATTTGATCTGGAAGATAAGAAGAAGGATAAAACAAGATAAAGTACTTGACCGTTGACGGTAATAAACATATAATAAAGACAAGAAGGGAATGAAGAGCAGTCATTCAGGGTGTACTAAAACGGATGTGATGGAGAAAACAAAGAAATGGAGGGGAGCGTATGATGAATCTGGAGAAGATGAGGCAGAGGAAAAAAGAACTTCATCTGACGAATCAGGAGTTGGCAGAACGGTCAGGAGTGCCTTTGGGTACAATCAATAAGATATTCAGTGGAGCCACCAAGTCACCAAAATACAGCACGCTTCTGGCATTGGAGACTGTGCTGGGGATGTATTTTTATCACGATGCAGATGGACCTTATACCAGTATGGTGCGGGAAGAGCCTGCAAGATATGGGGCAGAGTATACGATAAAGGACTATTATGCCCTTCCAGAGAAGGTGCGGGCAGAATTGATCGATGGGGAGTTTTACTATATGGCAGCGCCAGGGCGCATGCATCAGGAAATATTGGGAGAGTTGCATTACTTTGTAAAGGATTATCTTCGAAAGAAAAAAGGAAATTGCCGGGTCTATGCAGCTCCCTTTGATGTGCGCCTGGATGAGGATGACCGAACTGTGGTTCAACCGGATTTGGCTATTGTGTGCCATACAGAGCGCCTGGACGAGAAAGGGATGAAAGGTGCCCCGGATTTTGTAGCGGAGGTGATTTCGGAGAGTACAGGAAAAAAGGATTATACCTTAAAACTTCAGAAATACTGGAATGCAGGGGTGAGGGAGTACTGGGTCATTGATCCGTTCAAGGAGAAGATCGTCACATACCAATTTCAGGGAGAGGAGATGGATATAAAGATTTATGGGTTCAAAGATAAGGTACCGGTGGGGATTTATGAGGATCTGATTATTGATTTCGAAGAATTTGATCTGTGAGAGGGCAGCAGTCCGCTGTTTCTTTCAAGATTCAGTAGAAAAGGGAGGGGACTTATGGTATAATCTCGACAGAGAAGATACCAGCGTTGATTTGCCGTCCGGCGAAGATGGACAATTTCCTTGGCAAATTATGTGCATTCCCCGGAGGAAGCATGTCCGGAGGACATGATATAATCTCTGTAGAGAAGATACCAGCGCCGCAGGGAATCTTCTTAATTGGAAAGATGAAGGGAGGCCTTTGAAGTGGAGACAATAAAAATCAAGTATTTTTCAGATAAAATTGAGAAACTGGCATACATAGGAGGAAAATCCGATTGGATTGATCTTCGGGCAGCGGAGGATGTATGTCTGAAAGCCGGAGAGTTTAAGCTGATTCCGCTGGGAGTGGCTATGAAGCTGCCTAAGGGGTATGAGGCCCATATCGTGCCCAGAAGTTCTACGTTTAAGAATTTCGGTGTTATCCAGACCAATCATTATGGAGTAATCGATGAAACTTACTGCGGAGACAAGGATCAGTGGTTCTTCCCGGCGTATGCCCTGAGGGACACGGAGATTAAAGTGAATGACAGGATCTGCCAGTTCCGGATCATGGAACACCAGCCGCCACTTGCTTTTGAGGAGATGCCGCAGCTTTTAGATGCGGATCGAGGTGGAATTGGAAGTACAGGGATTCAATAAAGGGCGCAGAGGAGTAATCTCCAGAGACGCGGCAAAAGCAAAGCAACAACAGGGAATCTTCCGGAGGTGCCTGATACATTGCTAAGTGAAAGGCCAGATATTCAAAGGATACGGATTGCTCAAGAAACAGGGAGAGAATGGGATGAGGAGAACAATACGCAGGCTGGCGGTGCTTCTGTTGACAGTACAGGTATTGGCCAGCGGATGTTCAGGAAATTCAAAAGAAAAGTATACATTTCGAACCACCGGAATCGAACAGCTAAATGCCGGTGATTTTGAGGGAGCTATCCAGTCTTTTGACCAGGCGTTGGCAAAATCCAATAAGTTGGTCGGAGAGTTTGAGAGAGACATCCTGAAGTACCGGGCGGAAGCAGAGGCAGGAGCCGCAGATTATGAAGCGTCTGCCCATACCTATGAGATCTTATGCCAGATAGATGAGGAAAGGACAGAGTACCTGTACCGGATGAGCATGCTTCATGGAAAGATGGGCAAGCCGACAGAGGCTTTGGATGAGTACAGACGTGCATATGAACAAAAGCCGGATGCTCCGGAGGCGGCTCAGGCAGTTTTGATCGTGGGACAGGCCCTGACAGATGGGGAGCGATTTGATGAGGCGATGGAACTTTATACCCAGGCTGTGAATGGGGGAGTCCAAAGCGGAGAATTATATAACCGAATGGGAATCTGTGAACTGGATGCAGGAAACTATGACCAGGCACTGGGATATTTTGAAAAAGGGATGCTTCTGGGAGATGAAACCTGTAAAGGAGAACTTCTGTACCATCAGGCTTTGGTCTATGAGAAGAAGTCAGACTTTGCCAGCGCATTGGGATGTCTGGAAGCCTATGCCGCTGAATTTGGGAGCAGTCCGGAGATTGATAAAGAGATTGCTTTTTTAAAAACCAGATAAGCCTGTGTCCTGCCGGCATTTCGTTGATACGATCACTTTGAAATAAGGCTACAGCCCCTCATTGGCGTTAGACAGTGGGGAGTTCACCCT
This sequence comes from Enterocloster bolteae, assembly GCA_021769025.1. The sequence continues at coordinate 1,400 of JAETTS010000181.1, read as the reverse complement.
GCGGGGAAGAAAAAGGAGACAGTAAGTGGCAGAATTGATTGAACTGAAAGAGATAGAGGAACGAGTCATTCTTGTTGCGGTTCAGACCAATGAAGGGGATGACACGGAGGCCTGTCTGGATGAATTGGAAGAATTGGTTCAGACGGCAGGCGGCATTGTCGCTGCAAAGGTGATCCAGAAAAGGGAAAGGGTTCACCCTGGAACGTATCTGGGAAAAGGAAAGATCGATGAGATAAAGGAGCAGCTCTGGGAACTGGAGGCCACGGGAATCGTTTGTGACGATGAATTGTCCCCGGCTCAGCTGCGTAATCTGGAAGATGCCCTGGATACCAAGGTGATGGACCGTACTATGGTGATTCTGGACATCTTCGCGGCCAGGGCCAATACAAGGGAAGGAAAGATTCAGGTGGAGCTGGCGCAGTTAAAGTACCGTGCCGCTCGTCTGGTGGGTCTTCGCAATTCTTTATCCCGTCTGGGAGGCGGCATTGGCACCAGAGGCCCGGGAGAGAAGAAGCTGGAGATGGACCGCCGTCTGATCCATGAGCGCATCGGACAGCTGAAGGAAGAATTGCGGGATGTGGTGCGCCATAGGGAAGTCCTGCGCCAGCAGAGAGAGCGGAGCCATATTCAGGTAGCAGCCATTGTCGGGTATACCAATGCCGGGAAATCCACGCTGCTAAATTACCTGACGGATGCCGGGATTCTGGCGGAGGATAAACTGTTTGCCACTCTGGATCCCACCACAAGGAAGCTGGAGCTTCCCAGTGGGCAGCAGATCCTTCTGACTGATACGGTTGGATTTATCCGCAAGCTGCCCCATCATCTGATTGATGCATTTAAAAGCACTCTGGAAGAGGCCTGCTACTGTGATATCATTCTGCATGTGGTGGACAGTTCCAATCCGCAGATGGATATGCAGATGCACATTGTCTATGAGACGTTAAAGCAGCTAAAGGCGGCGGACAAGATTGTGGTGACGGTATTTAATAAGATGGATAAGCTGGAGCAGCAGGTGATTTTAAAGGATTTGGCGGCGGATTACCAGGTGAAGATCTCCGCATTGTCCGGGGACGGGATGGATGCGCTTTTGGATACGCTGGAGACCATCCTGAGAAATCAGAAGGTTTATCTGGAGAGAACATATTCCTATCAGGAGGCCGGAAGGATCCAGCAGATTCGCAAGTTTGGAGAACTGCTGGAGGAAGCGTATACAGAGGACGGGATACGGGTGAAGGCCTATGTTCCCGCAGAACTTTATGGGGGATTGGTGTAATGCAGGTGAGAGATATCCTGTAAGGTCCGCTTCGGAGGGATTGTAGAATGTCTTCCGACAAGCTTTCGCCAGGTTTCCACGTAACAGTACTAAGCGCCCAAAAAACGTGCGCTAAGTGCTGACGTGG
>JAETTS010000180.1 GCA_021769025.1 Enterocloster bolteae | reverse complement strand
TCCTGTACCTGACGATATTCTGCAAACATCTGTATGTTGCCTGTCCCATTTAACTCCAAACACACATTTTGATGGCCCAGTCGGCTCATCCAGGCATCATATACGCCGCACAATATCCCCTCAAACGTATCTGTACATGTAAATATGGTCATGCCCACTCCTCCCTTCCAGCCGAATGTACTCTCAAAGTCTCTTTATGCCAGAATTTGCCAGATGATTTTTTCAGATGAACAGAAATAAGCCCGGTATATGTGGAACATACACCCCCAAAATGCAGGTACATATAGCAGAAAGTCAAGCGCCAAGGCAGCACACTTCCATCAAAACTATTACAGCTGACCCGCCAGAACCGTCTTTCGCTCCTCCTCATCTGGTTTTATAGATAGGAATCCATCATCAAACATGGACATCTGCTGGTAAGCGCCCTTGTGACTGATGTCCCATGCACTGCGCCGCTCATCTCCCAGAAGCTGGCTGGTAATAAAATCCTGATCCATCTTCAAAGGATACATCATACGCCCATTGCAGGTAATAAAGTAAACCGCACGCTTTAACACCACTCCCATCTTCTTCAAATCCATAAAGTCAAGGCGGGCATTTTTCCTGGCGGCGGCTATCCTCTTGGCTGATTTTACTCCGATCCCCGGCACTCTTAGAAGCATGCCATAAGATGCCTGATTCACTTCCATCGGAAACTGCTCCAGATGGCGCAGGGCCCAGTCACACTTAGGATCCAAAAACACATTAAAATTAGGCTGGCTGGAAGAGAGAAGCTCCTCTGCCTGGAATCCATAAAACCGCATCAGCCAGTCTGCCTGATACAATCGATGTTCCCGAAGAAGTGGCGGCCCGCCTGGCAGTGCCGGAAGAAGGCTGTCATCGTTTACCCTGACAAAGGCGGAATAAAATACTCGCTTCAAATCATAATTCCGATACAATGCCTGGGCAACGGAAATCATCTGATAATCGTTTTCCGGCGTGGCACCTACGATCATCTGAGTGCTCTGGCCAGCTGGGACAAACCTTCTTCCCTCCCTGTATGGGATGATCTCCTGCTTCTGCGCCTGGATCCCCCTTTGTATCTGACGCATCGGTGCAAGAATCCGCTCCCGGGTTTTAGACGGTGCAAGGCGCTTCAGCCCTTCCGAGGTAGGCAGTTCCAGATTGACACTCATACGGTCTGCAAGAAGCCCCACCTTCTCCACCAGAACCGGATCCGCTCCCGGGATGGCTTTAATATGGATATAACCATTAAACCGATATTCTCTTCGCAGCTTCCACAAAGTCTGATACAACAGATCCATGGTATAATCCGGACTGTGAAGGATCCCAGAGCTAAGGAACAATCCTTCGATGTAATTGCGCCTGTAAAACTCTATGGTAAGCCTGCACACCTCCTCCGGTGTAAAAGCAGTCCGCTTCGTGTCGTTGGATCTTCGATTCACACAATACTTACAATCATAGATACACTGGTTGGTAAACAATATCTTCAACAGAGAAATGCATCTTCCATCTGCAGCAAAGCTGTGACAGAGCCCTGCCGCAACTGCATTCCCCAAAGTTCCCGGCTTATTCTTTCTCTCTACTCCACTGGAGGTACAGGCCACATCATACTTTGCCGCATCCGCCAAAAGCGCTAACTTTTCCTCCACTCCCATCTCTTCCTGAATCAGCATATCTTTCCTCCAAGCAAGAACGTATGTTCTGTTCATATTCTATCATATCCCACAAAATCTTGCAAGCATTTTCGAATATATGTTCTGATTAAAGTGTCCTGTAGTTACAATTCACACCCAAGCCAGATTCCATCCGATTTTTACTTTATGCAGGTGTAAATTGCAAATGGAACTGCCCATTTAAAGTCGCCTTCGGCGAGGGGCAGAGGGGCAGTCCTTTTGGCTTCAAACTAAATTGGTTCTACGCCAATCAGCGTAGTGACTGATGTGGGTGTGAAACAATGTCATGATGCTGGGTGTGAAAAGTAACATACTGTACCATTTCTTTCAGTTAAGGGACGCAGAATAATTGTTCCATCTGCATGGCAAGTCATTTCCATTTCTACCAAACATAAAAAAACTGCCTGAGCCTCTAAGGTTTCTCAGACAGTTCCTGCTCGCGCTTTCCTTTTTGCGCCGACTTTTTCTTTTTCTTCTTTCCTCTCCGGTTCTTTCCAGGCTTATTCACCCGTTCCACGTCATAATCGTCCCGCTCATCCACGCCCTTATTGTATTCATGAAGTTCTGGTAGCCCTGTCACATACTCCTCCGAGTCATCATGCTCCTCTTCCTGGCGATCTTCCTCCTGTTCCTCGCCCTCCTGCTCAAAAGAGCCATCCTCCTCCAGATTCTCTGCGTTAGTCTCTCCGCTCTCAGATTCTTCTGCAGTATACTCCTCTCCATCCCTTTCCTCTGTGTCTGGCTCCCTGTCGTCATCCCTCGCTGTATCAGCCGCCGTACCACAATCCGTTCCTTCTTCCCCACATCCGTCTACACCACCAATGTCAGGAGAATCCTTAGAGCCTGTCTGTCCAGCTTCCCCGAAGCCTTTCCTTTCCGGCTCCTCCTCCAAATCCCCCCTGTCTTCTTCCACTATCTTCTGCTCTTCCGGACCGCCTACCATATCCATAAACTTCTTGCCGGGAATGCTCCCTGACAGAAACAAAGCAGCCTTGGCACTAATAGGGCCTATCATCTCATAGAGCACAGAAGAGGATAAAATAATCGCCAGCATCAGATCTCCTGTCTCAGCCGGGAGAATTCTTTGTCCCAGAAACGCAAGTCCAATGGCAACCCCTGCCTGAGGAATCAAGGCAAGCCCCATATAATTGCGAATTTCCCTGCTGGTTCCCATCAGTTGGCAGCTGAAATAGGTGCCCAGGTACTTTCCTGCAATCCTGATAAGAAAATATGCCACACCAACTGCACCAACTGTGGTAAGCGCCGTCAGATCCAGATTCATGCCAGATACGATAAAGAAAATCGACATTACCGGAGGCGTAAAGTTGTTAATCTGCCGGAACAGCTTCTTATCTCTTGTCAGATTAATGTAGACGGCTCCAAATACCATGCAGGACAGAAGAGGCGACACGTCAACAATGGCGCACAAGCCAGAGATCCCCAACAACATGGCTATAGCAAGGATCAGGCGGTTGTCACGGCTTCTGGCCGGTATCAAAAGCCGGCTTAAGAAATATCCGCAGAAAACTCCCACGGCTATAAACACAAAATTATAGACAACAGGGATCACAATATCCCCAACCGACAGGCTGCCAGAATCGGACCCCTTGATCACAGCTGACACAATGCTAAACGCCAAAAGGCAGACAACATCATCCAGGGCCACGATCTGAAGCAGCGTATTGACAAACTCACCTTTCGCCTTGTATTGGTTGATGGTCATCATGGTGCTGGCAGGAGCCGTCGCTGTGGCGATGGCTCCCAGAATCAAGGCAAATCCCCAATCCATCCGAAACATTACTTTCAAAAGAAAAGTAACCAGAATTCCGGCCAAAAGAGCTTCGCTGAACGTAATGACGATGATTCTCTTCCCCGTCTTCATGATTACTTCTTTTTTAAAAAACTTTCCCACGCCAAATGCGATAAATGCAAGGGCAATGTCGCTGATAAATCCCATGGAATGGATCATGTCGTGGGGAATAAAATCCATACAACAAGGCCCGATCAAAATTCCGGCCAAAATATATCCGCTTACCTTAGGCATATTCAGCGTATTGGTCAGCCTGGTCATGATAAATCCAGAAAATAAAATAATCGAAAGAACCAAAAGTACCTTAGTCTCCTGATTCAGCTGTTGGATAAACTGTAAAACATCCATTTTAAAAACCTTCTTTCAATTGTTTGTTTTTACCATTGTCCTGCCGGCTATCCAATTGCCTCTCCATTCCCTTTACAGCCGTATTCCTATCCCTTAAATGGTATGCATCTGACCATGAGAACCCCTTCACACCAAGTCGGATGCCAACTTCCATAACACACACGGCCTCATTCCTTCAACCCACAGACTTGCCTGGATCGCCATGTCATAAGAACGCTTTTTATCTATATATTTAGATAGTATACTTCACAAATAATATCCCGTCAATCTGTTCCAAATATTTTGTAACTGCCTCACGACTTCTGTGGTTCTTATCACTTAAGCTGATCACGACCTTCTGAAAGGACTCCGCATTCTGTTCCATCCTCATCTCGCCCATCTGAATTCCTATGGATAAAAGTTCCTGGGCAACGCGGCTGATTTTCACATTCTCTTCCATCTCCACATAGAACCGAAACCACTCATCATCATTGATCAGATGGTACTCCAGCTTTCTCAAACGGGTCATAATCAGAAACACCGCCGAGGTAGCTACGATCCCCGCCTCATAAAAGCCGATGCCAATACTAAGGCCGATACATGCCGAAGTCCACAATCCTGCCGCTGTGGTCAATCCCCGGATCTTTGTCTTCCCCGCTATGATAATACTGCCTGCCCCGAGAAAACCGATGCCGCTGACCACCTGCGCTCCCAGACGGGCCGGATCCCCTGTCTGAAAATGAATGTACATATACTGGCCTGTCATCATCACCATGGCTGCACCCATGCAGACCAGCATATACGTCCTCATCCCCGCCGCCTGATGGGCCCTTCCCCGTTCAACTCCGATGGCTCCTCCACAGACCATAGATAATAAAACCCGAATAATAATGGAGGTTAGATTCAAACCCTCTAAATAACCTGCTACTGCTCCCATCTAACTGTCCCACCTTATCATTTTATCGTAATTGCCCTGATATCATGACTGTCCTGATACGGTTTCCGTACCCTTTTATCCACAATCCTGCACTTCTTATTCGAAAACGTGCTTGAAAATCCATTCCATCCACGACAGAATTGATTTTCAAACACGCCCGTCCGCTTACAACCTTCAGCCTTCCAACTCGCTCAATACCCGTTTTGTCATATCCGGGTAATTTCCAATCACAGTGTCTACCCCTTTGGCATACAGATCCCTTACCTGCTCCTCCTTGTTCACAGTCCAGGTATTGATCATGATCCCTTCTGCCTTAGCCTCATCCACGATCTCCTTCCTAAGCTGCACCACCGACGGATGGTAGCAAGCTACCCCATGGGATTTGGTGTACTGTCCCGCGTTGTAGATCCAGGTGTCGCTTAAGAATCCGTATACCAATTCCGGAGCCATAGCCTTCATCTTCATGACGCTGTAGTGGTTAAAGCTGGAAATGATGATCCTGTCTTCCAGATGATATTCCTTTATCATCTCATAAACCTTTTCTTCGATTCCAGGATACTCATTGATCCCTGTCTTAAGCTCAATATTGGTGACAATTGGGGAATCCTTTACCAGGTCAAAATACTCCCGCAAAGTCGGAATCGGATGAAAGCCCATCTTCCCCCTGTAAATATAAGATGCATCCAGCTTCCTAAGTTCCTCCAGAGTATAAGATGCCACCAACCCCTTTCCATCTGTGGTTCTGTCCACAGCCTCATCGTGAATAATCACGATCTCTTCGTCCCTGGTCAGCTGTACATCCAGCTCAATTCCGTCTACCCCTTCATCCAGCGCCTTCTGAAAAGCCAGTATGGTGTTCTCCGGATATTTTCCGCTGAAGCCGCGGTGCGCAAAATTCTTCATGGCAACCCCTCCTTTTTAAGTAACGGCACGCGCCGCCCTGCGGCACCTGCCAAGTCGTCGGAAGGCATCCTTAAAATGCTTCGCATTTGCCTTCCTCCTTTTTCAAGGTAACGGCACGCGCCGCCCTGCGGCACCTGCCAAGTCGTCGGAAGGCATCTTAAAAATGCTTCGCATTTGC
>JAETTS010000179.1 GCA_021769025.1 Enterocloster bolteae | reverse complement strand
GAAGATCCAGATGGACGATGCCAGGACGGAGACCCTGATCACCCATTCCCTTGGTCAGGACGGCTGGTATCTTCACCAGATCCTTTCCAGACAGCAGTTGAATAAGCAGAGGCAGGTTTACCTTCTTCTGATCGCCGCCATCTGTGCCGCCATCCTGTCTCTGGGAAGTTTTATGGTGCTGCTGTTAAACCGCACCATCAGCCAGCCTGTGGCCAGAATCCGTAAAAAGATCAATGACATTGCCCAAGGAGACTTTTCCAGAGATCCATCCATCGAATGGGAGCATGAATTCGGAGAGATCGGCAAAGGCATCAACACCCTGGCCTTCGATGTGGTAAATCTAATGGAGAAAAGGATTGATGATGAGAAACAAAAAAAAGACCTGGAATATCAGATTCTCCAAAGCCAGATCAATCCTCATTTCTTATACAACGCCTTGAATTCCATTAAGTGGATGGCTACGATCCAGGGTTCCTCCGGCATTGCCGAGATGACTACCGCTCTAGCCCGTCTGTTAAGGCAGGTGTCCAAAGGCTCCTCCTCCATGATTCCTCTGGAAGAAGAAATAAACCTGGTGAAAGATTATTTTCTGATCCAGCAGTATCGCTACGGCGGCAGCGTCACCATTGAATACCAGATAGAATCCGATGAATTGTACCGGTGCCTGGTCCACCGCTTCTCCCTGCAGCCTATTGTTGAAAACGCCTTGTTCCATGGCATCGAACCAAAAGGTTCTACAGGAAACATTGTGGTAAAGGCGTGGAGCACGTCAGATGGACAGCACAAAAACCTGCATATTTCCATCACTGATAACGGCATCGGCATGTCACTGGAAACCATCGAAAAAGTGCTTACCCAGAATCCCACCGAGAAAAATGCCGATTTCTTCCGCCAGGTAGGCATTGCCAACGTGAACCAGCGGATCCGGCATCAGTTTGGGGCTTCCTATGGCATATCCATTGACAGCCAGTTAGGCACTTACACCACCATGACCCTTTTGGTTCCCTATATCACACAGGAAACTTCATGATTCATCAGACGAAACCCTTGAGGAAAAGGAGAAAGAAGGACAAAATCCATGGTAAAATTACTGATTGCAGATGATGAGCCTCTGGTCCAGATCGGCATCAAATCCATGTTAAACTGGGCAGACTATGGCATTGAAGTGTGCGGTACCGCTATGAATGGCGCAGCGGCTCTGGAGATGATCGAGGAATATTCGCCGGAGATCGTTATTACAGATATTCGCATGCCCATCATGGACGGCCTGGAACTGGTGAGAATCTGCAGGGAAACCTACGGCAAAATCCCATTATTCCTTATTCTTACCAGCTACGAGGAGTTTGAGCTGGCAAGACAGGCCCTTTCCTATGAGGTAGTAGATTATCTGATCAAGTTGGAATTAGATGCCTGTTCCCTGGAGAAATCCATCCGGCGGGCCTTAGACAGGTTGGAAGAGCGAAAAGCTAGCGATACAGTCCATAGCGCAGGCCGCCCTCTTCTGCAGAGTTACACAGACAAATTTTTTCTGCGGCTCCTCCATAACCTTTTTGACAACGAAGAGCAGTTTAAGCTTCAGGCCCAGGAGTTAAACCTGGATTTTGACAACCTATACTTTGTGGCGGTCCACTGCGAGATCGTGGAAGAGGGTGCCCGGGAAATGCCTCATGAAAAACGAATGAATCTGTACAACAGCACCATGCAGATGGTAAGGGACATTCTAAACCGCTATCTTCCCTGCTATGTGATCTCCCTGGACTTAAAGCATTTTTCTGTGATCTTCTATACGCCTTCAGCCGGCGCAGAAGAACAGAAAAAAATGTGGGAAGCCCTTTCACACGCTTCCAATATGGTACATAAGTATTTTAATGTCCGCCTGATGGCAGGCATTGGCTCTGTGGCAGATTCCCCTTTGAAAATCAGCGATTCCTGCCAGGATGCCAGAGTCGCCTTTACTACCGCCACGCCAGAGGATCCGTTTCGGGATTACAATCAGGTAAAGCCGGAAGACATTAAGAATTCCTTTAACATCACCCTTTTCAAAAATGACCTTACCAAAGCCTTTGAAGAGCTGGATGCCGGGATTCTATACGATACCTTAACCCAGATCATCGACCTGTTCTGCTCCAACCCTTTAAGGTATCTGCAGGCCATTGACGGTGCCTGCAACATCCTGTATCTGTTCCTGTCGCTGATGCCCTCCGGCGAGGAACTGCTTACGGAGATCTTCTCTGATGATGCAGACAATTACCGCTCCATCTACCGCATGGGCAATGTAGAACAGGTAGCCGAGTGGATGACCCACCTCCGGGACGGCCTATGTGATATATTGCGCTCGAAACGGGTCTCTTACAAGGAACATATTATCTCCAACATCCAAAAATATATCTTAAGCCACTCCGATGAACGATTGACTCTCAACGAGTTATCCGCTGTCTTCGGCTTAAGCCCTAACTACTTAAGCGCTACCTTTAAGAAAACTTGCGGCATCGGTTTCTCCGAATATATCAGCCAGATAAAAGTAAGCCGGGCCAAGACCATGCTTCTGGAGCAGGACATGAAGGTATATGAAGTGGCGGATCGCCTTGGATTCGAAAGTGCCTTTTACTTCAGCAAGGTCTTTAAAAAGGTCACTGGCCTGTCTCCAAGGGAATTTGTACAGCAATCCCTATAGAAAAGCAGTCCTGGCAATCCCATCTACTTAGCCCTAAGCCTTATAAACTCCCCCATCTGCTCTGCAATCCTATCATACTGGCTTTTCTCCACAGGCTCCTCTCCTTCCCAGGAGAGGGCCTCGTTGATATCAAAAGACATGTCCTCCCCCTTCACAACCAGCGGGATCCCGAGTCCACCGCCTTCCCGGCTGCGAATCTCCCTATAGAGGGCTGCATGATCCCGGATCGTCAAAAATTCTCTCATATTTGCCGTATTGGAAATAATATCCACATACTCATAATAAACCTCCTTTTCCACAAAAAGCTTCTTCATGGCCATACAATCCCGGCAGATATCTGCACCGTATACTTTTAACATGATTTCTTTTTCCTTTCTTCAGAAGTCTAGTACATCGCTGCACTAATTTCTTTTCACTCTATCATAGTCCGTTTAAGAATACAAGACACCAATGTATTGCCACAATTCCATTTCCTCTGATGACTTGCCTGAATTTCTATTATTTTTTCCTGATCTATGCCGACATATTTTTATAGCCAAGAGAATCTTAAGACTCATGACAAGAAGCCTGGGAGGCTTCATGATACTTCAAAAGGAGAACAATATGAACGAGAAAAAAGGAAACAACTGGTGTTTTCATGACACAGCTGAAGATGTTCAGGCAGCTCCCGGTGTAATCCGGAGAGTCCTGGCATACTGTGATGAGCTGATGTGTGTGGAAAATGAATTTCAAAAAGGCGCTATCGGATCCATGCATCACCATCCCCATACACAGATTACCTATGTGGCCAGCGGTCGTTTCCGCTTCACCATCGGAGACGTAACCAAGGAGGTAACGGCCGGGGATACCCTGCTTAAACAGAACGATATCGTCCATGGCTGTGAATGCCTGGAAGCCGGGATTCTGGTAGACTTTTTTACACCAATGAGGGAAGATTTTGTATAGCGATATAAAAAGTCATTGCCTGCAGCGACTCTAAACGCTGCAGGCGATTTAAACATCAAGCGAATCGTTTCATCAATGGCCAGTTATAGCTTTACCATCATCTTTCCCTAGTACTGCCTGAAACTCGCTGTAAATACGATCAACATCCAAATTGCATTCCTTTGCAACGGCACAGATTTGGCTGATCTTGGATTCCTCTTCCTCTAGCTCTTCCGCGATTGCTTTTACCGTCTTTTCTTTTTTTAGCTTTAAGCAAATCAACTTGATCAGTTTTAAGAACTCTCCTTCTTCTTTCCCTTCTACCCTCCCTTCCTCTTTTCCTTCTTTCCTCCCCTGCTCTATTCCATCCTCTCTCCCCTCTTCATAACGTACTTCCAACGCATCATCCATATTAAACTGTGTAAACAGCATATTCACAACCTCCGATCCATACTTGCGCACAAACTCTGCCAGTATCCCTTCCTTCTCACAGTCCTTAACGGCCTGGATCACCGCAGTGTCCCTCTCCTGCCCCCTTCTCATATATTCCCTGATCCTCTGGATAAACCAGGAATATTCATATAAGGGCCGGCACTTCCTAAGAATAGCATGGTTCTCTGGCAGATTGATATTGATTACCTTCGCCACCAATTCTAACATAAGGGAATCCGGTTTTTCAATATACGAATCCGATAATCTCAATGTTTTTTCCAGCGGATACGGCTGGGTGAACGCACTGGATTTTACCTCTCGGTTAGAAAATGGCGTTATGTCTGCCGCTGCCTCCATCGTTACTGCAAAGTTTCTTTCTGTAATATTGCTTTTTCCCATAAGCAGTGTTTCCCCTTTTCCTGTATGTGTTATTTTCTGTCTTGGAACGATACCGCAGAACTGCGTGAACATAGAATGTTTGATTTCCTTAGACTTACATAAATAATAACAGGAAACGAAGAATAAATCCATAAATTTTTTATGAAATCCAACGCTGATAATCCTTACCTTGCAGACAGCCCCAAATAAAAGAATCCTCCGAAGGCTTCTGTATCTCCGTCTTCGAAGAATCCCTTTCAAGTAATGCAACAAATTTCTGCCGCATACATCACACCATTCCTACGATCCTGTCACTTCCTCCCATTCATCATCCGTCAACTGCCGTACATGGTTTTTGTAACCATCCATAATTTCCTTCATCCGCATCTCATTGCTTCCTCCCAAGAGAAAGACCGCCGGAAATGGCGATCGGAGCACATATTCTGCCATAAGCCAGGAAATGGAAATCTCCTTCTTCCCGGCAAGTTCTGCCAGCCTTCCTGCCCTCCCACGGTTAAGCGGCGTGTCATACTTCTTTCTGGTATCCAGAGGAAGGCCCGACGATCCTTTCTCCAAATATATAGAAAAATACCCCTCAGCCTGAGCAGAATACCCGTAAACCGGAATCATAAGCTTCTTATATTCCTCATATTCCTCCTCATTCATACACAGAATGCTTTCATCTCCCCAATCTCTGGCAGTACACACCCCCAATCCATACTGAATCTGAGAACCGCAGATGCCATAAAGCCCATGTTCCCTGGCATACCCATTGGCCTCTTTGATCCGTTTTGTACTCCAATTGGACACTCCAAAATACCGGATTTTCCCCTGGCGGATCCACTGGTTCATAAGTTCCACGATTTCCCCTGCCTGGAAGCGCAAATCGTCTCTGTGAAGCCAATACAAGTCAATATAATCTGTCCTCAAAGCCTTTCTGCTGGCATCCAGCTCCGCCTCCAAGTGGCTTCTCTCCAGATTTCCCCTGGTAACATTATACCCTCTGGGCATAAGTCCCCCTTTCGTCCCCAAAAATACCGCCTCCCGCTTCCTTCCCGAAAGCCACCGGCCAATGGCATCCTCACTGGCCCCGGCCCCGCCTTCCAGCCACTGCGCATAGGACCGGGCCGTGTCAATCTGATTTCCGCCCGCTTCAAAAAAAGTATCTAAAAGCCGTTCACTGTGTTTCTGGGAAATACGGCTTCCAAAATACAGCGTGCCCAATGCAATATCCGAAATCCTGCTGCCATCAGCCGTAACCATATCTGTTTTTTCTCTGTAACCTTCCATTCCAATCCTCCTTCCCCTGTCATATACACATGATTGTCCAATGTCATTTAGATAACGTTTGACCTTCCGAGATAACGCAGCCGGGCCAGGGACTTATGTTGTTTTCTCCAGGGTACTTGAAGACCATCGGTACTTAGGCGCTGTCTTTT
>JAETTS010000178.1 GCA_021769025.1 Enterocloster bolteae | reverse complement strand
ATCGGAGGCCCGGCGCAGTTTTTTATCACGCCGCAAAGCACAGAAGAGTTGGCAGGGATTATTACCCTGTGCAGAAGGTTTCAGATCCCTTACCGGGTGATGGGCAACGGAAGCAATCTTCTGGTAAGAGATGAGGGATGGAGAGGAGCAGTCATCTCCACAGAGGCTTTAAAGAATGCCAGATGTTCCTGCTGCTCCATATGGGCGGAAGCCGGAATTTCCCTTGCCCGCCTTGCCCGCCTTGCCCAGGAAGCCTCTCTCACAGGTCTGGAATTTGCCGCCGGAATCCCCGGAACCTTGGGAGGCGCCCTGGTGATGAACGCCGGAGCATATGGCGGGGAGATGAAAGATGTCCTGGTATGGGCGGATGTGCTGGACGAAAGGGGTATGATACATAGAAAAAACGGGGAACAGCTGAAACTGGGCTATCGGACCAGCTGCATTCCCGAAGAACGCTACATTGTCCTGGCGGCAGAATTAAGCCTGTGTCCGGGAGACTCTGAATCCATCCAAAGGGAAATGGAAGAATTGGCCTTCAGGAGGAGAGAAAAACAGCCGCTGGAATACCCCAGCGCCGGCAGTACCTTTAAGCGCCCGCCGGGACATTTTGCCGCAAAGCTGATTGATGACGCAGGCCTTCGGGGATTCCAGCTTGGTGGAGCTGCTGTCTCCGAAAAACACTGCGGTTTTGTGATCAATAAGGATCAGGCCACGGCAAAGGATGTGCTCGGCCTGTGTGAGGAAGTGAGGCGCAGGGTAAGAGAGCACAGCGGTGTGGAACTGGAATTGGAAGTCAAAATACTGGGAGAGGATGAATAGTCTTTCATCGGATAGGCACATCGAAACAAGACAGGGGGTCTCAATCATGAAACTGGTAATTGTAACCGGGATGTCTGGAGCCGGAAAAACCGTAGCCCTGAAAATGCTGGAGGATCTGGGATATTATTGTGTAGATAACCTGCCCATTCCCCTGATTGAAAAATTCACGGAATTGACCATCGGGGCTCCAGGCCAGTCAGACCAGGTGGCCTTGGGGATTGATGTCCGCAGCGGCCAGGAGCTTTCCCTTTTCAACCACATTATCAAAAAGTGGAGAAGCGACGGTGTCTCTTTTGACATCTTGTTTTTGGATGCCAGCGATGAGGTTCTGGTAAAGCGGTACAAGGAGACCAGAAGAAACCACCCCTTAGCCCGCAAAGGCAGGGTCGACAGCGGCATTGCCAAAGAACGGGAAAAACTTAGCTTTTTGAAAGAGCAGGCGGATGTCATCTTAGACACCAGCAAGTTGCTGACCAAGGAGCTGCGCCAGGAGTTGGAGCGGATTTTTTTAGACAATGAGCGCTTCAGCAATCTATTTGTCACAGTCCTGGCCTTTGGATTCAAATACGGAATTCCCGGGGACGCAGATTTAGTTTTTGATGTCCGTTTCCTGCCTAACCCCTACTATGTGGAAAGCTTAAGGGCCAAGACCGGGGAGCAGAAGGAGATTCAGGACTATGTGATGCAGGGCGGCACAGCGGAGGCATTTCTCACAAAGTTGTGTGACATGATTGACTTTCTGATTCCCAACTATGTGCTGGAAGGGAAAAATCAGCTGGTCATTGCCATCGGATGTACCGGAGGCAAGCATCGCTCGGTTACCATTGCTACGGCATTGTATGAACATCTGAGGCAGAAAAAGGAATTGGGAACCAAATTGGAGTACAGGGACATAGAGAAAGACAGGAAACGATAGCAGGAGACGGTAGGTTATGGCATCCTTTTCTTTTGGAGTGAAAGAAGAGTTATCCCGGCAGCTAAGCCCGGCCAGGCATTGCCGGATTGCGGAGATTGCTGCGATTATCAGCCTGTGCGGCAAGATCCAGATTGATGAGAATGACAGATATTGTATCAAGATCAGTACAGAAAATGTGGCAGTTGCAAGAAAGTACTTTACATTATTGAAAAAAACATTTAATATAAGTACGGACATAATGATTCGGCAGAATTCCTATCTGAAGGGCAACCGTACCTATGGCGTTGCGGTTTCCGAAGATGAGGATGCCAGAAAAGTACTTTTAGCTGCCAAGCTTCTGGATGAACGGGGAGAGATAGGGGAGAACCTGTCGCTGGTGAAAAACCTGGTGATTCAGAATCCATGCTGTCGGAGGGCCTTTATACGGGGGGCATTTCTGGCAGCAGGCTCAATCAGCGACCCTCAGCGGTTTTACCACTTTGAGATTGTCTGTGCCACAGAGGATAAGGCAAAACAACTACAGTCTATTATCGCTACCTTTGGCCTGGAGGCCAGGATTGTGAAGCGGAAAAAGTATTTTGTCGTCTACATCAAAGAGGGAAGCCAGATTGTGGATATCCTCAATGTGATGGAAGCGTCGGTGGCGCTTATGGAGTTTGAGAACATCCGGATCTTGAAAGAGATGCGGGGCAGTGTCAATCGCCAGGTGAACTGCGAGACCGCCAATATCAACAAGACAGTGTCAGCCGCGGTAAAGCAGACCAGGGATATCACGCTTATCAAAGAAACCATAGGATTTGACAGCCTGCCCCAAAGTCTGGAAGAGATTGCCAGGGCAAGGCTGGAACGGCCGGAAGCCACATTGAAGGAGCTGGGAGAGTCTCTGGAGCCGCCGGTAGGAAAGTCGGGAGTCAACCACCGATTGCGGAAATTAAGTATTCTGGCTGAGGAGTTAAGGCAGCATTCTGGTACTGACCTGGGGAAATAAAAACTTCCGCAAGATAGTGCCGGATAGGCCTGTATGGGAATGGAATGGTTATGGTTTCAGGAAACAGGCCGTTTGGAGAAGTAAGGAGGAGAATTATGGTTAGGAAGACAGTAACAGTTGAGTTGGAAACTGGTTTGGGCGCGCGCCCTGTGGCCATGCTGGTGCAGGTGGCAAGCCAGTACGACAGCAACATCTATGTGGAATGCGACTCAAAAAGGGTGAACGCAAAAAGCATTATGGGAATGATGACTCTGGGGTTGGTGCCAGGGGAGAAGGTAACGGTGACGGCAGACGGAGCGGATGAAGAGAAGGCAGTAAGTGGAATTGAAAAATATCTGACCGAAGGCTGAGTGCCCCTGGTTAGTGGAGAAGATACATCATATATGGGAAAAGCGTTGACGTGCGCTGCAGTGGGGATAGAAAGGCGGAGACTGGTGGAGAAAGTCTCTGCCTTTCTGAAATTTAGGCCTGGCAGGGGCGTAGGCAGCGTAACAATGGGATAAGGAGACGGGGAGGGCGGATATGGCGTTTACACATTTACATGTCCATACGGAATACAGTTTGTTGGACGGCTCCAGCAAGATTAAGGAACTGGCAGCCAGAGCCAAGGAACTGGGCATGGACAGCTTAGCGATCACAGACCACGGTGCCATGTATGGGGTGATCGATTTTTACAAGGCGGCCAGGGAGGTGGGGGTCAAGCCGATCTTAGGATGCGAGGTCTATGTAGCTCCTGGCTCTCGGTTTGACCGGGAGACCGTAAGCGGCGAGGATCGGTATTACCATCTGGTTCTTCTGGCTGAGAACAATGAAGGGTATCAGAACCTGATGAAGATCGTGTCCAAGGGATTCATAGACGGGTTCTACTATAAGCCCAGGGTAGATCTTCAGGTGTTGGAAGAATACCATGAGGGAATCATCTGTCTTAGCGCCTGCCTGGCGGGGGAGGTGCAGAGATACCTGGAGCGGGGGATGTATCAGCAGGGGAAGGAGGCAGCCCTCCGCTACGAGAATATTTTTGGAAAAGGAAATTTCTTTCTGGAGCTGCAGGATCATGGGATTCCAGCCCAGAAGACAGTGAACCAGGCTCTTCTTCGGTTAAGCAAGGAATTGGACATAAAGCTGGTAGCCACCAATGATATCCATTACACCTACGCAGAAGACATGGCCGCCCATGACATTTTGCTGTGTATCCAGACCAACAAGAAGGTGACGGATGAAAACCGGATGCGCTACGAAGGCGGGCAGTACTACTTAAAATCCGAGGAGGAGATGAGGGCTTTGTTTCCTTATGCGAAAGAAGCCCTTGACAATACCTGGGAGATTGCCAGACGGTGCAATGTGGAGATTGAGTTTGGCGTGACCAAGCTTCCTAAGTTTGATGTGCCAGACGGGTACGATTCCTGGGAATATCTGAATAAGCTGTGCAATGACGGAATGGCCAAACGGTATCCGGAAGATGACGGCACTTTGAGGCAGCGCCTTGAGTATGAGCTGGATGTGATCCATACCATGGGATATGTTGATTATTTCCTGATCGTGTGGGACTTCATCCATTTTGCCAAGTCCAACCAGATCATGGTAGGGCCGGGAAGAGGCTCGGCGGCAGGAAGCATTGTGTCTTACTGCCTGGAGATCACGGACATTGACCCTATCCGCTATAATCTTCTGTTTGAGCGTTTTCTGAATCCGGAACGTATTTCCATGCCGGATATTGATATTGACTTCTGTTTTGAGCGGAGGCAGGAGGTGATTGACTATGTGGTGGAAAAATACGGCAAGGATCAGGTGGTGCAGATTGTAACCTTTGGTACTCTGGCTGCAAGAGGCGTCATCCGGGACGTGGGGCGGGCGCTGGATATGCCCTATGCCCGCTGCGATGCCATTGCCAAAATGATTCCCAGAGACTTGGGTATCACCCTGGAGCAGGCGCTAAAGTCCAGTCCGGATTTAAGGAACGCTTACAAGGAAGACCCGGAGGTCAAGTATCTGGTGGATATGTCCATGCGTCTGGAAGGGCTTCCCAGGCATACTTCCATGCATGCGGCAGGAGTGGTGATCAGCCGTACCTCTGTGGACAACTATGTGCCTCTGTCCAGGGCAGCGGACGGAACCATCACCACCCAGTTTACCATGACAACCTTGGAGGAACTGGGGCTTTTGAAGATGGATTTTCTGGGCCTTCGGACTCTGACTGTGATTCAGGATGCGGTAAAGCAGGTGGAGAAAAACAGAAACGTCCATCTGGATATGAATGCCATCGATTACAATGACAAAAAGGTGCTGGAGGCCATCGGAACCGGGAAGGATGAGGGAGTGTTCCAGCTGGAGAGCGGTGGCATGAAGGGATTCATGAAAGAGTTAAAGCCGGAGAACCTGGAAGATATCATCGCCGGGATCTCCCTGTACCGTCCAGGCCCCATGGATTTTATCCCCAAGTATCTGAAAGGGAAGAATGACCGGGCTTCCATCACCTACGATTGCCCTCAGCTGGAGCCCATTCTAAGCCCTACCTACGGCTGTATCGTCTATCAGGAACAGGTGATGCAGATCGTCCGGGATCTGGCCGGATACACTATGGGGCGCAGTGACCTGGTACGAAGGGCTATGTCCAAGAAGAAGGCATCTGTCATGGAAAAGGAGCGCCGCAATTTTGTCTACGGAAACGATGAGGAGGGAGTGAAAGGCTGTATCCGCAACGGAATCGATGAGAAAACCGCCAACCTGATTTTTGACGAGATGACGGACTTTGCCAGGTACGCGTTTAACAAGTCTCATGCAGCCTGCTATGCGGTGGTTTCCTACCAGACTGCCTACTTAAAATATTATTACCCTACAGAGTTTATGGCAGCTCTCTTGACCTCGGTGATGGACAATACCGGTAAGGTCTCCGAGTACATCCTAACCTGCAGGCAGATGGGGATCGATGTGCTGCCTCCGGATATCAATGAAGGAGACAGCGGCTTTACGGTGTCCGGAAATGCGATCCGCTATGGGATGTCCGCCGTGAAAAGCGTGGGAAGATCGGTGGCGGAACTGATCGTACAGGAGCGGGAGGCCAGGGGGCCTTACCGTACCATGGATGATTTTGTGGATCGGATGAGCGCCAAAGAAGTGAATAAGCGAACCCTGGAGAACTTCATCAAGGCAGG
>JAETTS010000177.1 GCA_021769025.1 Enterocloster bolteae | reverse complement strand
TACCACACCTTTACAGGCCCGCTCCCTGTGCCAAGCATCACATGCTGCTTCTGAACATACCCTGCATCTTTTAAATATTTTGCAAAAATCCGGACTCCGTTTCCACTTTTCTCCGCCACGCTTCCATCCGGATTCCAGATTTTAACCTCCATCGGCTCGCTCCCCAGAATCGGCCCCTCAAGAATGCCGTCAGAACCAACTCCAAAATGCCGGTCACAGATCAATTTCACATTCTCTGGTGACAATTTCAGCGAATTCTTGTTGGGATCAAACACCAGATAGTCGTTGCCAAGCCCATGATATTTCTCCAATACGATCTTCATACCTTCTGCCCTCTTCGTTTCCTTTCTTTTCACAGTTTTCTTGTCTTTCCAGGATTCCTTCCAGCCATCGGCCTTTGGCGGCCTGCCGCTTTACAGAGCCTTTCTTTTTTCATTGTGTTACCAGTATATTCCACATACGTTTTCTTTTCTATCCATTTTGTGCTTTCTATCTTTCAAATCCTGCTGTATACTGGAAGTACAGCATTGCACTGGATTATGGGATATCGCGGCATATGGAATGCCGTATGTGGCTCTATCACTGTTTTATTATGGGAGGGATGTTTAGAATGTTTATGAACGATATCCGTTATGAAAAACGAGGATACTTAACTTGTGATTTTAGATTGTTCCATTTGACAGATATCCCCTCTCAGGAATTTGAGTTTCACTACCACGACTTTGACAAAATCATCATATTCCTGTCGGGCCATGTAGATTACACCATAGAAGGGCAGACTTATCAGCTGATGCCCTACGACATTGTACTTGTGCGCCACGGGGAGATTCACCGCCCCCATATTGACCAGTCAGTTCCCTATGACCGGATAATTGTCTACCTTTCTCCCGATTTTTTAAACACTTATCAGACGGAAAGCTGTGATCTGGAAGAGTGCTTCCGTCAGGCATCGGAGGCTCATTCCAGCGTGCTCCGCATGGGGGCAGCGGAAGCGGACCGTCTGTTTCAGACCATCCGGCTTCTGGAAAAAGCCAGCACAGAAGATGCCTATGCCAATGAGTTGTACTGCCGGATCTTGTTTTTAGAATTTATCATTCACCTGAACCGCACCGCCCTGTCCCACAGCCGGGGCTTCTTTGCCGCCAGCCATTTTCATCCCAAAATCCTTTCCATTACGGAGTTTATCAACCAACATCTGTCCTGGGATCTAAGTGTGGATTTGATCTCTGAGAAATTTTTCGTCAGTAAATACCACCTTATGCGGATGTTTAAACAGGAAACTGGCTATACCATCGGCGGCTACATTAACTGCAAGCGCCTTCTCATGGCAAGGCAGCTTCTAAGGCAGGAGGAATCCATCACCCAGATCTGCTATCTGTGCGGATTCAAAAATTATTCCACGTTCTTCCGGGCCTACAGGAAATTTTTTCATGAGACCCCTCAGGATACCAGGAAAAGGGAGCGTTAGATTCCGGCCTTTATCTCCCTGTCTCCATCTCCTCCCAATAAAGTTCCAGGCTTTCCCCGTCTTCATAACAGGCAATTCCCATTGCTGTCAGTCTCATGATCCGATTCTCCTCCCCTTCCAGGGAAAGGGTTGCACGCAGTTCAATTGGTATCTTGGATTCTGTGGCATCTGCTTTGGCATCAGATTCTATGGTTATGCGAACCTGAATCTCTGGCATGATCCGGCTTTCCCCTTTTTCATCCTCCAGAGTGAACGTAAGGCTTAACTCCTTCTTGATTCCTGCCGGATGCGTCTCATACCCTTTGCAGAATTTGCAAATTGTTTCCAGCAGTTCTCTTTGAACCTTATTATCTATGTCTGGTTCCATGATGATTTTGGTTTCGTCCAGGCTCCAGCTTCCCTGACAGCCATCCAGCTGGGACTTTAAAAATTCTGCTGCAGAGAAAGCGGCCAGATACTCTGTCTCCTTCGCCTCCGCCGCCATACGCTTTTCGTAGGTTCTGGCGATGGCAAGAAGCATGGAACCGGAAAGGGCGCAGGCCAAAAAGAAGATTAGAGCAAGAACCAGGGACATACCATTCTGGCTCCTCATTTTTTCTGTCACGCGCCTGACCACCTTTCCTTTCTCACCTATTTCCTTCCCCTCCCTTATCCTGTCTTCTTCCATCGCAGCCTTTTTAAAAGCTGCTGTCCTCCTCTTGTTCCTTTCCTGTCCTTTCTTGCCCTTCCCATGCTTCCTCTCCATCTGCCACTTCAAAATAGGTGACCAACACGTTTACAAAGACCGATTCCCCGCCCTCCGTTTCACCTGCCTCGTCCACTTTTCTTATCAGCTCCACGTCTTCTATGATACAGCGGTATTCTCCGTCTTCAATGGCCTTCAAAATATCCCATGCCTGTCCATAAGAATCAGTCTGGCAGGATATGGCAATCTCCCTTCGCACAATATCTTCAGACACTTCCTCCGGTAACATGTCAAGGTCATAGGATGTTGCGGCAGATAGGATCTGGCCCAACTGGTTTATTTCATTTGTCATATTCTGATAGGTGCCAAGCTGTCCATTTCCCTTCCCTGGCTCCTGGTTCATCTGGTCTTCCATAGTTTCTTTCCGCTGGGCCATATAGCGCTGAAGTTCCAACTCATCCTCGATAGCAGCCTGTTGCCTCTGGAGCGTTGCCAGTTTTGCACAGAAGGGCTTTCTCACACAGAAATAACCGAAACATGCCACAAGGAGTATGAGAAGCATTGCCAGAAATAGATTATCCTGAAATTGAATTCTCCTGTTTATCAAACAATCACCTGCTTTCTGCAGTTATCGTATCTGGCTGGCCTTGCCAGGATGATCCTTTTTTGTCCCCGGATGCTCTGGCCCCTCCAGCATCCTCTTGTCCCGTCTTCATGTCTTCTGGCGGAGCCAGCGTCATCGTGAACTCTGCAGTCACTCTTCGGATTTCGCCCTCGTCACTGTTATTTTCTCCCGCTGTTTCCACAGATACAACCACCTGCAGGATAAGGGGATCCGACTCCAGTTCTTCTGCCAGCTGTGCCACAGCAAAAAACGGCACATCCTCTATGGTTACTTGGCAGAGATCCTCCTGGATCGTCACATAGTCCACCACCCCATAGGCTGCTGTCTTCTCCTCTAAAAGCTTTACGATTGGGGAACGGTCTGCTAAACCAGCCTCTTCCTCCGTCAAATAGGTGCAAAAATAGTCCCGATATGCTTCTTCTATCTCATAATAATCCATATTGTACTCTTGATATCTGCTTAATTCTGCTTTCTTCTCCTCCAACTCTGCCTGGACGGCATGAAGCGCTGTCACCGGCCAGATGATACAATATCCTGCGATAGCTGCAAGCAAGGCAACAGACAAAACCACCAACGGTACCATGGACCGTGTATTCTCCATGCTGTTTCCACATGCCGCCAGATTCACCGTCTGTTTGGATGGATACTTTTCCTTTCCTATCTTTCCCACACCAATCCCTCCTTGCCTTTGCCATCGACAGACAACTACCGGCAGAATGTAACTCCCACTGCTGCCGGGCTGATAAGTGCCTGTTGGGGATGGGTTCCACAACGATCTGCAAAAAAGACCAGCTGTCCGGCATCTTCCGGTGTAAGCAACGTATATTCTGCCACCGTATCACGAAACGCCTCTACCCTGGAACCTCCTCCACAGAGATACATCTTGGCAAACCGCTTGTCCGGGTTGCGGAAATAATAAAACTCCAGGGTTCTGCGGATCTCCGTCCCTATGGCGTCATAAAATGTCTGACCGCTTCCTTTCACCAGACAATTTTCGATCCGGCGATATGCCTCCAATGCTTTTCCATGAAAGAACCATACCTTGGTTGTCTTGTACCCCAGGTCCACAAAACAGTATTCCCCAGGCTCAGACAGCTTTCTTCTTTCCTCATATTCCCGTATTAAACCGGAATAGGCAAATGCCGCCGGTGCCGCAGCCTTTAGTTTCCATCCGGCCAACCGAAGCATTTGCCTGTATTCTTCCATTGTTCTTTTAGAGACAGCCGCTGCCATCAGATCCATCGAGACCGGCTGCTTACGTTCATCATAACGCATATCCATCACGGCATAATCGAACAGATACGCTTCTTTCTTATTCCCCACAAAATCATGAAACTCATAGGGCAGGTTTAACTTCAGATGCTTTACGCTCATTGCAGGCATGGTAAGCCTTCTGGTAAATGTCACGTGATCCGGAAGTACCAGACAGCAGCTGCGGCACTTGAAGCCATAGGTTTTTGCCATCTTCTTTAAAAACCCTGCCATGACTTCCACAGACATGGAAATTCCATCTTTCACACAGCGTTCTGGCAGTGGCTCCACTTCTTCCCTGCAGAAACCATGGTTCTCACAGAAAATCATCTTCACCTGCCTTGCCCCAATCTCAATTCCAATATCTCCTTTCGGCATAGCCTCCCCTTCGATCCTACAACTCTTTGCCCTTTTTGGCGCTCTAAGTATAACATAGAATCCTGGATTGATTCAAGGAAAGCGACCTATTTGTCGAATATTGGATAAGGTGATAAAACGCCCGTCCGCACTTGTAACGCGAAACCGCCTTTATCTGCTGTCAAATCCTCGGAGTATCTTCATGCAGAGCAAAGAAGAAAGAACGATGGACACAAAGTCCGCTGCAGGCTGTGCATAGATCACGCCGTCCAGGCCCAGTATCTGGTTAAGCAAAAATACCAGAGGAATAAACACCAGTCCCTGGCGGCATATGGTAAGGATCAAGGAAGGAAGGGCCTTTCCCATTCCCTGAAGAACATTGATGCACAAAAACAGAATGCCGATCACAGGGCCTGAGATCTGCAGCGCAATTACCATCTGGATCCCGTACCCAATCACTGCGCTGTCATCAATAAATGCGTGGATGATCCCCTCTCTGGCGATCACCATAAACACTGTCAGAAGCGTTCCCATCCCTACCGCACAAGCTCCGGTAAACCAGAAAACCTTCATGAGACGTTTCTTGTTCCTGGCACCGTAGTTGTATCCGATCAGGGGCTGGATACCGGCACACAGGCCGATCTGTAAAAGCACCACCAGCATATTGGCCTTCATCGCCACACCCATAGCAGCTACCGGTGTATCTCCATAGCCAGCCAATACGTGGTTCAACACAATATTGGCGCAGCTCATCAAGATATTGTTGAGAGAAGCCGGGATTCCAATGGAAGCCACGCTCACTGCGATCCGCTCTCCCATCCGAAAATCCTTAATATGGATGGAAAGGCTGGATTTCTTACGTAAAAAATATTGAAGGTAAAAGGCACTGGCCGCCATATTACCGATGACTGTGGCGATAGCCGCTCCTGCCACTCCCCAGCCA
Organism: Enterocloster bolteae; assembly: GCA_021769025.1. The sequence goes on along the minus strand of JAETTS010000177.1, from coordinate 547 downwards.
AGCACCAGAATCATAATTGGATCCAGCACAATGTTGATGACTGTGCCGATCATATTTCCAATCATGGACTCTTTGGAGGCCCCTTCTCCCCGAAGAATATTGCCGAATGCCGTTCCGAACATGATAAACGGCCCGCCAAATGCTATGTAGCTTAAATAGTTTCTGGCATAACCAATGGTATTCTCACTGGCACCGATGAGGGTTAAGATTCCATCCATCCCTATCAGGAAACCAGCAGCCATCCCCACGCCAAGCCCCAGAGAGCCATAGCAGCAAAAGGAAGAAATATGTCTGGCTCTGTCCAGCTTCTTTTCCCCCAACGCCCTGGATATCGCTGAACTGCCACCGATCCCAAATAAATTCCCCAAAGCCATAAAGACCATGAACACAGGCGTTGCCAGGGAAACCGCCGCCACCTGCATTGGATCCCCGGTCTGCCCGATGAAAAACGTATCGGCCATATTGTAGATCACCACCACCAGCATGGAGATCATCGTAGGTACCGCCATGACCGCTACGGCTTTCCCTACTGGCGCATTCTCAAATA
>JAETTS010000176.1 GCA_021769025.1 Enterocloster bolteae | reverse complement strand
TACGGATATGGCGACGGAGGAGGCGGACCTACCATTGAGATGCTGGAGACAGAGAAACGGCTGGCCCAGGGGATTTCAGGGTGCCCTGTGACAAAGCAGTCCACGGCAAGAGAATTTTTTGAAAAGCTTGAGGCGGATGTACAGGGTAAAAAGGTTCCTATATGGTCCGGGGAGTTATACCTGGAATATCATCGGGCTACCTACACATCTATGGCTAGGAACAAGAAGTATAACCGCAGAAGTGAATTTGCAATGACCAACCTGGAAGGAAGCACAGTGCTGGCCCATATTCTCTGTGACATGGCTTATCCGGAGCATATGCAGGAAAACTGGGAGATTCTTTTGCGGAATCAATTCCACGACATTTTACCTGGTTCTGCCATCTATGAGGTGTATGAAGATTCCAGGAGAGAATACGAACAGCTTCTGATGTTTGCAAAGGCGGAGGATGAGAAGAGAAAACAGGCTGTTGCAGACGGTGTGGGAGAAGCCTTGGTGTTTAATGACAACGGACAGAGTATCAGCGGGTTTGTCAGGCTTTCACAGCCGGGAAATATTCACCATACGCAGAAAACAGCAGATGGGGAATATCTTGCATGGGCAGATCAAATCCCTGCAAAAGGGTATAGAGTATTAAGGGATGAACAGCCAAAGTGCGGAAGGATAACCATTTCTTTGGACTGTGTGGATACCCCTTACGCAACGATCCGGATTGATGAAAAGGGACATATCATTTCCTGGTATGATAAGACAGCTGGGCGGCAGATTCTGAAATCCGGCAGCCGGGGAAATGTGCTTATGACCTATGAGGATAAACCCCACATTTTTGATAACTGGAATTTATTTGATTATTACAAAGAAAAATCCTGGCCTGTGGAGGAACTGGTGTCAGCAAAGGTGGTGGAAGAGGGGCCGTACCGCTGGGCTCTTGACCTTACGTGGCAATATCAGGATACCACGATCGGGGAGACCATGTATTTCTATGGAAATTCTCCGCGGGTTGATATCCGGTTTACCACTGACTGGAAGGAGGAACAGATTTTCTTAAAAGCCCTATTCCCCCTGGATTTAAACACTACGGAAGCCACCTTCGAGATTCAATATGGAAATGTAAAAAGGCCGACTACGTATAATACCTCCTGGGATCAGGCCCGCTTTGAGGTGTGTTGTCATAAATGGATGGATGTCTCTGAGGGAGATTATGGCATCAGCTTCTTAAATGACTGCAAATACGGTGTCAGTGTAGAGGAAAATGTGGTGGGCCTGTCTCTGATCAAATCGGGAAAGGATCCTAACCCTATGGCAGACAGGGAACCCCATCAGGCTGTCTACAGCGTCCTTCCCCATATAGGATCCTGGAAGGAAGCCGGGATTGTGAAAGAAGCGTATCTGCTTAATAATCCTCTGAAAGGATATGTGCCAGGCAAGACAGCCAGGCAGAAGAAAGAGGGAAAGCTGCTGCCTGAGGAATACGGATTTGTCACATGTGAAGCCAGGAATCTTATGATAGAGGTTATAAAAAAGGCGGAGGATGGGGAAGATGTTATTCTGCGCTTATACGAGTTTGAAAATACCAGAACGCAGGCATCACTGACCTTTGCAAAGGAGATAAAACAAGTATGGCTCTGCGATATGCTGGAGAATAAGCAGAAGATGTTAGCGCGGGAGACATCTGTCTGCACGTTTCCTGTAAAGCCATTTGAGATTATAACCTTGCGGGTGAAATTGTAAAAATTACGAGGTGTCGCTGGTTTGCCGATGAAAAATGTCTGTTAATGGGGAGCAAGTGGTTTGGCGTTTCTGGCTTGGCGTTTTATAAAAGTTTAATTATAGTTTTTTTCAATTTTGTGCTAGAATGGAAGAATACTTATCATACATAAGCAGTGGTGCTTTACATACTGGAAAGGAGGAGTAGAAAAATGAATGAAGTAAAACCGCCCAGAAGGCCTTTGATCTATTATTATGGCCTTATGATGTGTATTTTGATGGTAATCAACTTTCTGGCTATGCCGTGGCTTGCCAAGCGGCAGATTATGGAGGTGGATTATGGCACCTTTATGGAGATGACAGAAAAGCAGGAAATAGGAAGGGTTGAGGTTCAGAGCACTCAGATCCTTTTTACCGATAAGGAGGATCGGCAGATCTATAAGACAGGCCTGATGAATGATCCAGACCTGATCTATCGGCTTAAAGAGTCTGGGGCAATATTTTCCGGTGAGATCATTGAGCAGGCATCCCCATTTTTTAGCATTCTTCTTAGTTGGATCCTGCCCATTGTTATTTTCGTGGTGTTGGGCCAGATTTTGGCCAAGCGATTTATGGATAAGGCTGGAGGAGCCAATTCCATGATGTTTGGAATGGGGAAATCCAATGCCAAGGTCTATGTAAAATCTTCGGAAGGAATCAAGTTTACAGATGTGGCCGGAGAGGATGAGGCCAAGGAGAATCTGGCAGAAATCGTTGATTATCTTCACACTCCAGATAAATATAAAGAAATTGGGGCATCTATGCCGAAAGGCATTCTTTTGGTGGGGCCTCCTGGTACGGGTAAGACCATGCTGGCCAAGGCTGTGGCTGGAGAGGCCAATGTACCTTTTTTCTCCATGTCTGGATCGGAATTTGTGGAGATGTTTGTAGGTATGGGAGCTTCCAAGGTTCGTGACTTGTTTAAGCAGGCCAAGGACAAGGCACCTTGTATTGTATTTATTGACGAGATTGATGCCATAGGAAAAAAGCGTGACGGCGGACACGTAGGTGGGAATGATGAGAGAGAACAGACCCTAAACCAGTTGCTTACAGAAATGGATGGCTTTGAGGGAAACAACGGCGTGATCATCCTGGCAGCTACCAACCGCCCAGAGTCACTGGATCCGGCGCTTACCAGGCCAGGCCGGTTTGACCGCCGGGTGCCAGTGGAACTTCCGGATTTAAAAGGCCGGGAGGAGATTTTGAAGGTTCATGCCAAGAAGATTCGGGTGGCAGACGTGGTGGATTTCGGGCAGATCGCCAGGATGGCATCTGGCGCATCAGGTGCAGAACTGGCGAATATTGTGAATGAAGCTGCGCTGCGGGCTGTGAGAGACGGGCGAAAATATGTAACCCAGTCGGATCTGGAAGAGAGTATTGAGGTTGTCATTGCAGGTTACCAGAAGAAGAACGCCATCTTGACAGATAAGGAGAAGTGGACCGTGTCTTACCACGAGATCGGCCACGCTTTGGTGGCTGCAAAGCAGAATCACTCGGCTCCGGTTCAGAAGATTACCATCATTCCCCGTACATCCGGGGCTTTAGGATATACCATGCAGGTGGAAGAGGGCAACCATTACCTGATGACAAAGGAAGAGATTGAGAATAAGATCGCAACTTACACAGGTGGAAGGGCAGCAGAGGAAGTAGTGTTTGGAACCGTTTCCACCGGTGCTTCCAACGACATTGAACAGGCGACAAAACTGGCCAGGGCAATGATTACCAGGTATGGAATGAGTCCGGATTTTGATATGGTGGCCCTGGAGACTGTAAACAATCAGTATCTGGGAGGAGATACATCCCTGGTCTGTTCACCGAAGACGCAGGCGGATATTGATGTCAAAGTAGTAGAACTGGTGAAAAGCCAACATGAGAAGGCGCTGGAGATCTTAAGGGAGAACAGGGAGAAGCTGGATAAACTGGCGAAGCATCTGTACGAGAAGGAGACTATCACTGGGGAAGAATTTATGGAAATTCTAGATGGAGAAGAAGTGGCGGATGAGGAGCACAAGGCAGATTGATATCAGCCTGATCAGAATACAAAAAGGAAACCTTGTGAAAACAGAATGAAAGTACGAAGGAGATAGAGATACCCATGGTAAAGAAGCAGATTCCCTGTTTCAATCTTGCGCAAATATGCCGATCTGGCCAATGCTTCCGCATGTATGAGACAGATGCCGGTCATTTCTCCCTTATAGCCGGTCAGAGACGGCTTGAGATGGAACAGGCAGAGGACGGATGTACTTTTTACTGTTCTGAAGAGGAGTTTGCCAATATCTGGAATTATTATTTTGATTTGGATGGTGATTATGAAGGCTATATAGGGAAGATTAATCCCAGAGACGCATATCTTATAAGTGCATCGGAATTTGGGAAAGGAATCCGGATCCTTAGGCAGGATCTGTGGGAGATGATGGTCTCTTTCCTGATATCCCAACAGAATAACATCCTAAGGATCCGCCGCTGTATTGAAAATATTTGCCAGGTTTATGGAGAAGAAAGAGTGGATGGGTTTGCCGGCTGCCTGTCAAAGGAGCAGACTGGGATGGGGCCATGTGAAGGGATAGGGGAAGGGAAACGCTTCTATGGATTTCCCACCCCGGAGGCGCTGGCGGTGTTAGATGACGATGCATTGATGGCATGTAATCTGGGTTACCGCAGCAAATATGTGGTTCGTGCAGCCAGAGATGTAGCCTTTGGTCAGGTAGATTTGGAGGCTATAAAGAAAATGCCTTACAGGAAAGCCAGGGAGGAATTGCTTAAGATTTATGGGGTTGGGGAGAAGGTGGCAGACTGCATCTGCCTGTTTGCCCTTCACCACCTCCAGGCGTTTCCAGTGGATACCCATATCAATCAGGCTTTGCAGAGGCACTATAAGCGAGGATTTCCCAACAGGCGGTATCAGGGAATACGGGGTGTGATGCAGCAGTATATCTTCTATTATGAGTTAGAAGCTCTGCGAAAATAGGCAGATAAGGAGAATACAATGGGAAAAGAGTATCTGATTCAGGAGAAGCCCTTGAAGGCACTGTTGGTATTTGCATTTCCAATGATCATCGGCAATCTGTTTCAGCAGTTTTACACCATGGTAGATTCTGTGGTGGTAGGGAGATTTGTGGGAGAGCAGGCATTGGCAGCAGTGGGGGCTTCTTATTCTCTCACCACGGTCTTTATTTCCGTTGCCATAGGCGGCGGTGTTGGAGCATCCGTGGTCACCAGCCAGTACTTTGGAGCCAGGGAATACAGGAAGATGAAAGCTTCTGTTCGTACGGCCCTTAGTGTATTTTTGGTGTTAAGCCTGGTCTTAGGCGGTTTCGGCCTTCTGTTCTCCAGGCAGATCATGATCTGGTTAAATACTCCTGTCGATGCTCTCCAAGAGGCCGCACAGTATTTGAGAATCTATTTTCTGGGACTGCCGTTCTTGTTTATGTACAATATCCTGTCATCCATGTTCAATGCACTGGGAAAATCAAGGATTCCCCTGTATCTTTTGATCTTTTCTTCTGTTTTTAATATGATTTTGGATGTGGTTCTGGTTCGGAATGCCAGGATGGGGGTGGCCGGCGTTGCCTGGGCCACTTTGATTGCCCAGGGGATCTCTGCAGCATGTTCCTTTTCCATCTTTCTCAGAGAGATGAGGCAGTATGACGGAGGAACTCCAGGTATATTTGACAGAGATGAATTTTCCAATATGACCAGGATTGCCCTTCCCTCTATCTTGCAGCAATCCACGGTATCCATAGGAATGATGCTTGTCCAGTCTGTGGTCAACAGCTTCGGCACGGAGATGCTGGCTGGATTCTCAGCAGGCATGAGGGTGGAAAGTATCTGTATAGTGCCTATGGCTGCTATGGGCAATGTAATGTCCTCCTACACAGCGCAGAATATCGGTGCAGGAAAGTATGACAGGGTTCGTCAGGGATATCGCACCGGATACGGAATCGTATGTTCCTTTGCCGTTTTGCTGTGCCTGTGGCTGGAACTGGCTTATGGGCCGTTGATTCACATGTTTTTGGGAGAAGAGGGAAGTGCTCTGGCCCTTCAGACAGGGATCCGTTATCTGAGGTTTATCGGATGGTTTTTTGCGCTTATTGGGCTTAAGATGATTACAGATGGCGTGCTGAGAGGTGCAG
>JAETTS010000175.1 GCA_021769025.1 Enterocloster bolteae | reverse complement strand
AAAGATTATCGGCTTTACCCATGAAAAAAGCGGTGCGGAACTGGTCTGGGTAAAAAACAGCGACCCGGAACTGGCATTTTCCATCAGTTACCATACGCCCTATCTTGATGAAACCGATACAAACCATGTGTTTGAACACGCGATTCTCGCCTCATCGGAAAAATATCCCAGTAAAAATCTGTTTTTTGACTTGGCAGGAAAAAGTTACAGCACGTTTGCTAATGCATTTACCTATAACACATTTACCACATACCCCTTAAGCTCTGAAAGCCAAGAACAGTTTATCAAGCTTATGGATGTGTATTTAAGCTGCATGGTTGCGCCGGATATTCTCAGGAATGAAAATATTTTCAAACGGGAAGCGATTCGCTATGAATTAGATCGTCCGGAAGATGAGATTCAGATGATCGGTACGGTTTATTCAGAAGATTTTGGATTTCTGGCTGATATGGCTATGGAAGCACAGAATAATCTGGAAGATGCCTTATATCCGGGACAGTATGCTTCCAATGCCATCGGACGTTCTCACCGAAATTATCAGAACCTTACCTATGAAGCTGTATTGGATACCTATGAGCGTTATTATCATTTTGACAACAGCCTGATCTTTCTGTATGGGGATATGGATTACAGGCGGGTTTTAAGCTTCATTGATAGTGAGTACCTGTCAAAATCTGAGCCGCAGGAAACGGATCTGTCACCTTATCAGGATCCGGCTGCTCCAGACGGTTATGAGGAAAGAGTGGTATCTGTGCCGGTTTATGAAGGAGATGAGACAGAAAATGTCTCTCAGATCGACTATGCCTTCAGTCTGGAAGACAAAAATTGGGAGGATCTGACAGCATGGCTTGTGCTGGCCGAAGGGCTTAACCATGAGAATTCATCCTTCCATACCAACCTGAAAACTCACGGGATCCAGAATCCAGCGCAAGTGTTTGTGAATCTATACAATCCAAAGCCATATGTTCAGTTCTGCCTGTTCCATGGGGAGCCGGAGCAGAGCCAGGCATTTAAGTCTGTGGTGGATGAAACACTGGCACAGATCAGGGAAGAGGGCATTGACGAAGAAATCTTGCGTTCGGTATTAAAACAGGCGAAGATATCTAACTATCTGCTCAGGGATCAGATCAATGTAGGCGTAAACATTTCTCCCGACATTGTCAATTATTGGACACATACAGGAAACTATGATTTTTACAATGTGCTCCAGCAGACCCTGAACGATGTGGAAGCAGACAGCAGACAGGAAATCTTTTGCCGTCTGGCCGCAGAGGCTCAGAACGCTGCACGCAGTGCATTGGTCACTAATGTGCCCAAACCGGGACTTGCCGAAATCATCCTCGGAGAACGAGATGCCTATCTGGCGGATAAGAAAGCTTCCATGACCGAGGAAGAGATCCGGCAGATGATCCAGGATACAATAAATTTTCGGGAATGGAACGAATCGGAAGGCTTCAACAATGACTTCCTGATCGATCCGACGGATATTCCAGATGAAGAACCTTTTACCGATTATGCCAAGACGGAAGAAGACGGAGTTACTTACTATATGGCTCCTGCAGAGGTGGAACATATCGGAACATACCGTATGTATCTGGATATCAGCGATCTTTCCGATGATGAGCAGATGATGCTTGGACTTTACTGCATGCTGGCAGGAAATATGGGTACAGAAGAACACGCTTTAGAGGAAATTCTGAATTTAAAAAGCAAATATCTGTATTCTTATGGAACAGACTGCCTCTATCCGGAAGGAGAGGATGCTTATCCAATGCTGAAGCTTAATTGGACTACGCTGACAGAGGATTATGAGGCAGGGCTTGCCCTTCTGCTGGAGATGGTTGGCAACACGGATTTTTCCGATACAAGGCGAATTCAAGAGCTGCTTGAGAGAGAGACAGATTACTATGATGTATCCCGTACAAGCGATAAACTGAATGCCGCCCGCGATTTAGCTGCCTCTTATATTTATCGTGACTATGCCTATCAGGAAGCATACAGAGGGCAGGAATTTTATTATTACCTTGAGGACATCAAAAACAGGCTGGAAGAAGACCATTCCTATGGATCCGTATTGGCGGAGAAACTCCAGTCCCTATCCCATAAGCTTATGAAAAAAGGATGTCTGATATTTGCCTGTGCAGCCCCGGCATCTGACCTTGAAGAGATAAGAAATGTCAGCGCCGGCTTTTTAGAGGTGTTTCCCTTCAAAGAGACTGGAAAACCTTCCGTCACATTACCTGAAAAGGTGCAAAAGCGAGCTGTGAGCCTGGAAAGTTCCGACCAATACACTGTCACGATTGGAAACTGCTATGAGGAGAAGGGATTTTCCGGAAAATATGTACCGTTTCTGATGGCAGCCGCCGACCGGTATACGATTCCTAAAATCCGCTTTCAGATGGGAGCATACAGTGCTGGCATTACGTTTACAGCATACAATGGCGCAATGCTTATGTACAGCTACAGCGATCCCAATGGGGCAGAAACCCTTAAGGTTTTTGAAGAGACTGCAGATGCCATTGCCAATATGGAACTGACGCAGGAAGACCTGGACGGATATATTCTTACGGCAATCGCCACATCCAATATGGCAAGAGGCGTGTTGACAACACCAATCGCATATATAGAAGATGAGATTCTGGGGCGTGATACCCAGAAGGCCTGTGAAGTAGTCAACAGCATGAAACAGGCTTCGATAGAAGACCAGAAGGCGGCAGCAGAATTCTTCCGGAAAGTTATAAACGGTTCCGGCACCGTCACCGTAGGCAATGAAGCAAAGTTAAAAGCCGATCAGGCCGCGTATGACCAACTTTTGTCCTATAAAAAGGGAAAATGATGATATTCTAAGAAAGCTTGATTATCCATTCAAACGCTCGTAAAACTGCTCATAAAAATCCTTCGCCTCATCAAACCCTCTCTGATAAAATTTCTCAAGAATGGAGAGGCTAACCTGTTTTGCAAACCCAGGCGCCTCTCCCCCGCCCAAGACCCTATCCTGAAACCCTTTCAGATAGTAATGCCAATCACACACAAACGTCTCATACTGTTCAAAATCCGGAGTATCAATCCACTTACGAACCCGAACCTTCGTCCGATTCGTCTTCTTACACTCCTTTGTCTGCAAAAAATACCGAAACCCGCCGTCCTCATAATATCTCCCCAGTGGAAACAGCCTGCAGAACCCAGGCCGTGCCATATGAATCTCGCACCGCCCCTCCCCATTCAGGAACGAACATCTGGCAGGCTCGCCGCTTATCTTCATATGAGGAAGAATAATCCCATCCACAACCCCCAATTCCACACGATCCATCAAAAGTCCCTGAAACGTACACCCCAGCCAGGAACACATTCGAAACACATCCAGCGGATCCAACACAATCGTATCCGCCATACGCTCACAACAGGCAGAGCACCCTTCACACTCCCCGCACCCGGCCTTCACCATATCATTAGCCGTATAAAGTCTCCCATCCGAAACCTCTCCCAAATCCACATACCGTAACATCACGCCCTCCTTATCGCATTACAATAAACTTGAAAAACTCAGCACTTTCCCCAGCGCCTGCCACAACGTAGCCGGGAGAGGGCACATATTGTTCTCTCCAAGTAGCGCGAGCGTGCCCGGTAAAGAACAATATATGCCCTCTCCCGGCGGCCCCCTCTCATGCGCTCCCTCCCCTCAATAATCCTTGACAATCCCTCCCATGTAGACTAAAATACCAGTAATCAAGAAAATGGACGACATCCCTATAAAAACTAATATCGTCAAAAGAAGAGGCAAACATAATGAACCCATTAGAATATCCCTTTGATGCCCAATACATTCTCCTGAAAAAGAAGAAAATTAAAAAGGATCTTCTGAAAGAATCCGCCGGCTTCCTAAGAAAAAAAGTAGCAATTCTGGGAGGCTCCACCACCAGCGATATCAAGTTGATTTTGGAACTATTCCTCTTAAACCAGGGAATCCAGCCAGAATTTTACGAATCCGAATACAACCAGTACTATCAGGATGCCATGTTCCCCAATGCAGAATTGGAACAGTTTGCTCCGGACATCCTATACATTCATACATCTAATCGGAATATCTCCGCATACCCCATGATTTCTAACACTGCTGAAGAAATCAACCGTCTTCTGGATGGGGAGATGCAGAAATTCACCGGCATCTGGGATCGTCTGGCGGCAGTATACCATTGCCCGATTATTCAGAACAATTTTGAGATGCCCTTGTACCGCCTTATGGGCAACCGGGATGCCAGCGACATTCACGGCGCAGTCAATTTTCTGACCCGGCTGAACTTGAAGTTCTACGAATACGCCCAGAGCCATGACAATTTTTATATCTGCGATATCAACTATATATCTGCGGACTACGGCCTGAAAGCATGGTCCGACCCGTTTTACTGGCACATGTACAAGTACGCCCTCTGCGTGCCAGCTATTCCATATCTGGCCTTCAATGTGTCCAATATCATTAAGTCCATATTTGGAAAGAATAAAAAAGGATTTGTCCTTGACTTAGACAATACCTTGTGGGGCGGTATCATCGGTGATGACGGCGTTGACAACATCGCGTTGGGGCCGGAGGAACCTCAGGGCCAGGTGTACAGTGAGTTTCAGAACTACCTAAAGGCTCACAGGCAGCTGGGAATTTTATTGAACATCAACTCGAAAAATGAATATGAGAATGCCATCTCTGGCCTTCATCATCCGGACAGCGTATTATCTGAGGAAGATTTTATCTCCATCAAGGCAAACTGGAACCCGAAGAATCAGAACTTTGCTCAGATCGCCTCGGAACTGAACGTACTTCCAGAAAGCTTGGTGTTCGTGGATGACAATCCGGCGGAGCGGCACATCGTGCGGGAAGGCTTAAAAGGCGTATCTGCCCCGGAGATCGGCCAGGCTCATGAATATATACAGAATCTTGACCGTTCCGGCTTCTTCGAGGTCACGGCGCTTTCCGATGACGACCTAAAGCGGAATGAGATGTACAAGGAGAATGCAAAGAGAATCCAGTTGATGGCCAGCTTCGAGAATTATAAGGACTATCTTTTGTCTCTGGAGATGACGGGCATTATCCGGCCTTTCGAATCCATATACATGGCCAGGATCGCCCAGCTGTCCAACAAGAGTAATCAGTTTAACCTGACAACCAGGCGTTATACCCAGGCGGAGATCGAAAAGTTGGCAGAGAACCCGGATTACATCACTCTCTATGGAAAGCTGGTGGACAAATTCGGGGATAACGGGGTGGTTTCCGTTGTCATTGGCCACATTGTAGGTCAGCAGTGCTGCATCGACCTGTGGCTCATGAGTTGCCGCGTGTTGAAGCGGGATATGGAATATGCCATGATGGACAGTCTGGTCCACAAGTGTCAGCAGCGGGGGATCTCCGTGATCCGGGGATTTTACTATCCCACGGCCAAGAATCGTATGGTGCAGGACTTCTATGGACTTCAAGGTTTTCAGAAGGTGAAGGAAGAGGAGTCTGGTAGCACGGAATGGGAATATATCATACCAAAAGCCTATGAGAATAAAAATCAAGTGATTCATATGGAGGAATAACCGATGACCAGAGAAGGGGTATTTGAAAAACTGAATCAGGTATTTAGGGATGTGTTTGACGATGAGGAGATTCAGGTAAATGACAGCACCACAGCGGACGACATCGAAGACTGGGACAGCTTAGAGCATATTAATCTGATTGTTGCCGTTGAGAAAGCCTTCGGTATGAAGTTTAATATGGGTGAAGTGACCACCATGAAAAATGTAGGCGAGATGGCGGATATTATTTTACAGAGGATGTAAAGCTTCCATGAATATTATCTCTCTTTCCTTTTATGTGGCGGTTCTTTGCGCTCTGATTCTTTACTATGT
>JAETTS010000174.1 GCA_021769025.1 Enterocloster bolteae | reverse complement strand
AGGGAACAGGCCAGTCCGATCACGCCAAGGGCTACCAGGATGCCGCCCATCTTAAGAATGTAGGGCCCGTCCTGGTTTTTGATTCCCACATCAATGATCTTGGCCATCACCAGGGGCACAAACAACTCAAAGCTGGCCTCCAGCATTTTAAACAGGGGACCAAGGACGCTTTCCAGCTTATAGCTTTTCAGATATTTTAGTAGCTTCTTCATAGAAATTCCTCCCTTTTGTTTCTATGTACGCCTGGTATCTCTCTGCGCCAGAGATCTCCAGCGTACATTTCGGTATGGTATCCGATAGTTTACCATGAATTTGTTCCGGAGACAAGTGCAGGGCAGGCAATTGGGGCTGCCGGCCTGCCACGTTCCTGCCACTATCCCTCCACTTTCGCCGCCTTATGAAAGATCAGGAATCCGACAGCGAAAAGAACCGCCAGCATTCCCACTCCGCTGCTTGGATTCTGGGTTAACTGAGTCACGAATCCTACCAGGGCAGTCCCCATAAAGGAAGCTCCTTTGCCGCAGATGTCAAAGATACCGAAAAATTCTCCAGACTTTTCCGGCGGGATGATCTTTGCAAAATAAGAGCGGGACAAAGCCTGGATTCCTCCCTGGAACATGCCTACACATACTGCCAGCACCCAGAATTCCCACTGTTTGTCCAGCTGGATGGCAAACAGGGCGATGCAGAAGTAGCTTGCAATACACAGTTTGATGAGAGAGGTGTTTTTATATTTCTTAGCTGCTTTCCCAAAGATAAGGGCAAAAGGAAATGCCACAATCTGAGTTACCAAAAGGGCCAGCAAAAGCCCCTGGGTATCCAGCCCAATAGCGCTGCCGTAAGCGGTAGCCATCTCAATAATGGTGTACACTCCGTCGATATAAAAGAAAAATGCAAGGAGAAACAGAACGATCTTTTTGTGGCTTCCAATGTCTACAAACAGTTTTCCAAGCCTCCGAAAGCTTTCTGACACCACCTTCCCCTGACGCGCCACCCCATGTTTCTGCTCATAGCTGCGAAGGAGAGGAAGGGTTACCAAAAGCCACCAGGCGGCATTGATACAGAATGCAATGGTCATAGCAACCGGCATGGTAAGGCCCATGGCATCGTATCCCAGCACAAACAAAAGACTTATGATAAATGGAATGCAGCTGCCGATATACCCCCATGCATACCCCTGGGAAGACACCTGATCCATCCGTTCCTGAGTGGTCACATCGGACAGCATGGCATCATAGAAGATCAGGCTGGCCGAGTATCCTACCTTGGCAATGACAAAAATCGCCAGAAATACTACCCAGGAAACCGGCAGGGATAACGCAGCACAACCGATGACTCCTGTCATCATGCAGAATGTGAAAATCGGCTTTTTGTATCCGTTGGTATCCGCTATGGTTCCCAACACCGGCCCGATCACCGCCACAATCAGCGTCGATATGGAAACCCCGTATCCCCAGTATGCCATGGCATCCACGTCGGTTAGCCCTCCCTGCCCGGCCAGAGAGTTGAAATAGATGGGCAGAATGGTGGCCACCAAAAGAACAAAGGCTGAATTGCCCACATCGTATAAGATCCAGTATTTCTCTAACTTTGTCAATCTTCCTTCTGTCTTGGGGTCTGTACTGTTTTTATCCATGGTTTTTGAGCCTCCGTTTTCTATCATTTTCTTACAGGTCGAACAGGCTCAATTGCTGTGCCTCTTCGTATCCCCGCTTATATGCATGGACAATATCTTTCATGTTATATAGTATGCCATATTTCCGGCATTCTTCCGTAAAACAGTTCCATAATTTCTTGGCCCTGGCGCTGTGGCATTCGTACTGGTTTTTGTAGGTCTTTCCATACCGGGCTGCCAGCCCCCTGCCAGGAAACAACTCCTCCAGCTTCCTGTAATACCATTCCCGCTGGTTATCCCTTAAGGTCATACCAAAATATGCATAGATAAACCTGGCACCAACCTCATGGGCGGCTCTCACAATTCCTAAAATATTTTTCTCCTGATCCTCCAGAAACGGAAGCACCGGCATAAGAAGAATGCCAGTAAAAATATTCTGGTCCCTTAAATCCGATATTAACGCCAAGCGCCGGGAAGACACCGGGACACCTGGTTCAATCTTTGCCGCCAGCTCATCCTCAATAGTAGTTATAGTCACCTTACAAAGCACTGGGGAATGCTCCCGGATGCTGTCCAGAATATCCACATCCCGATAAAGCAAGGGACTTTTGGTGGCGATAGCAGCGCCGAAGCCAAAAGCATCTATAAGCTCCAGGCTGTGCCTGGTCAGATTCAGCTCTTTTTCAAATGGATTGTAGGGATCGCTCATAGCCCCGGTTCCCACCACTCCCTTTTTCCCTTTCCTGCGCAGGTCATCCCGGATGATCATCAGGGCATTTTCTTTTGCCCGTACCTGGTCAAAATCCTGAATCTGGTAACAGTCCGAGCGGCTGTCGCAGTATATGCATCCATGGCAGCAGCCTTTGTAGATATTCATATTGTAATCCATGCCAAACCACCCACTGTCTTTTGTCTTTGTAACAATCGTCTTAGCAGGAATGTATTCGATCATTGCAGCGTTTCCCCTACTCTTTTCAATCTTTCCATAACTTACCATAACTATACTCTATGTCCCATTATACCGTCAAGACGTTGTTGCCTGCCGGGGTTGATAATGTGGATTCTTTATGCTAGGATAAACGCATAGACTATTTCAAAAGTAAAGGTGCGTATATCCATGATTTCTATGATCGTCCATGGAAAAGAGATTTTTGACAAATATAAACGGGATGAGGTTACGGTTTACGCCGCCCAGGCTTCCTTTTTTATTGTTATCTCCTTTTTTCCGTTTATCATGCTTCTTTTAACGTTGATTCAGCTGATCCCTGGTATCAACAAATCAGACCTTCTCACGGCTTTAGTCACCATCATGCCGGATATGCTGGACTCTTTGGTAGTCAGTATAGTGGATGATCTGTATACCAAATCCCCTGGCACTGTGGTAAGCATCACAGCGGTCGCTGCTGTCTGGTCCGCCTCCCGGGGAATGATGGGAATCGAGCGTGGGTTAAACCGGGTCTATGAAAGTCCCAGAAAAAAAGGTTACGTCATCCACAGGTTAATCTGCTCCGGCTACACGGTCATTTTTATTGTTGCATGCATTGCCAGCCTGGTTCTCTTAGTCTTAGGCGGTTCTCTGCAGCGGTTTGTCAACAAATGGTTTCCCATGATCTCCCAGGCTGTAACCTTTTTTCTTAACCTTCGCTCCCTGGCAGCCTTGTGGATGTTGATCCTTATCTTTGCCGGACTGTATACCCTTGTCCCTGTCAGGAAACACTCCATGCGAAGCCAACTGCCTGGCGCTTTGTTCAGCACAGCCGGATGGATCCTTTTCTCTGGGTTCTTTTCCATTTACTTTAACAATTTCAGCAACTATTCCTATATGTACGGAAGCCTGACTGCTGTTGTGGTACTGATGCTGTGGCTGTATATCTGTATCTGTATTCTTCTTATAGGAGCGGAAATCAATTATTTTTTGGAGCGGTATGATGGCGGACGTTCCTGATAATTCCTGATAATTCAAAATTTTTCTCTGGTTTTTCCGGACATCTTGTGTTATAATAGGAATATTGGAGCCAAAATCTAAAAGAACATAAAATTCATATCGGAGGAAACTTGTATGTATGGAAATGTTATTGTAGGACAGTCTGGCGGCCCTACCGCTGTCATCAACTCCAGTCTGGCAGGTGTTTTCAGAACCGCTATCGACCGTGGGGCGAAAAAAGTGTATGGTATGCGTTTTGGTATTCAGGGATTGTTAGACGAAATGTATGTTGACTTGTCCGACTATATCAAAAATGAATTGGATATCGAGATCCTGAAGAGGACTCCTTCTGCATTTCTTGGAACCTGCCGCTACAAACTGCCAGCCATCCATGAGAATCAGGATATCTATGTCAAGATCTTTGAGATTCTGAACAAGCTGGATATCGAATGCTTTATCTATATCGGTGGCAATGATTCTATGGACACCATCAAAAAATTATCAGATTATGCCATCTTAACCGGACAGAGCCAGAAGTTTGTAGGCGTTCCCAAAACCATTGACAACGACTTAGCCTTAACCGACCACACTCCTGGTTACGGAAGCGCCGCCAAGTATATTGCCACCTCCACGAAGGAGATCATCCGCGACGGTAATGGATTCTCCTACAAGAAGCCTTTGGTCACCATCATCGAGATCATGGGGCGGAACGCAGGATGGTTAACCGGCGCCGCTGCTTTGGCAAAGGGAGAGGACTGTGAAGGTGTCGACCTGATCTACCTTCCGGAGGTTCCCTTTGATACCGAGGCATTTATCCAGCAGATTAACCGTCTTTTGAAGGTTAAGAATACGGTATTTGTGGCTATCTCCGAAGGAATCCGCCTTCAGGACGGTACCTATGTAAGCGAGGCCGGCGGCGGCTCCGACTATGTAGATGCATTCGGCCATAAGCAGCTGACAGGTTCCGCCACCTACCTTGCCAATCTGGTAAACCACAAGGTTGGCTGCAAGACCCGTGCCGTAGAATTCAGTTCCCTTCAGAGAAGCGCTTCTCATCTGGCATCCCGTGTGGATATCAACGAGGCATTCATGGTAGGCGGCGCTGCAGTCAAGGCTGCTGACGAGGGAGACAGTGGGAAGATGGTAGTAATCGACCGCGTGTCAGATGATCCTTACCAGTCTGCAACCGGTGTCTATGATGTTCATAAGATTGCCAACGGAGAAAAACTGGTTCCGAGAAATTGGATCAATGAGGACGGAACCTACGTGACTGAGGATTTCATTGATTATGTGCGTCCATTGATTCAGGGCGATTATCCATGTGTAATGGTTAATGGACTGCCAAGACATCTGTATCTGAAGGCAGAGTAACGAATCAGAATACAATCGAAAAAGGGGCAGGACAGATTATAGCTATCTGTCGCTGCCCTCTTTCTTTTTCTTGGTCTGCCTAAACCATCGTCCTGAGGCAGTTGCAAAATAGCAGATTCCCACACTATATCGTTCCGATAAGCGCTATATACCATACACCTTGCTGTATTTCTCTGTCAGATAGTCCACATAGTATTGCGGGTCAAAGTCTTCTCCTGTCACATCCTTTAATATCTGCCGGCTCGTCTTTAATTTTCCGTACCGATGAATATTCTCTCTCAGGAATTCCCGGATCACCGTGATACCTTCCTGCCCTTTCTTTAACAAACCTTCAAAATCCATATGGTTCTTCATATATGCATAGAATTGTGCTCCGAATGCGCTTCCCAGGGCGTAGGATGGAAAGTATCCAAAGGAACCTTGGGACCAGTGAATGTCCTGGAGAACCCCTTCTGAGACATCCTTTGGCCTTACACCCAAATATTCTTCATATTTATCTGACCAGACCTCAGGAAGCTTCTTCACATCCAGGTCTTCTTCCACCAGCATTTTTTCAATCTCATACCGGATCAGCACATGAAGGCTGTAGGTCAATTCATCGGCCTGGGTGCGGATCAGGCTGGGAGTCACTTTATTCACTGCCCTTACAAATGATTCCAGGGAAACTTCTCCCAGCTGCTCTGGAAAGATCTCCCGAAGCTTTCCGTATACAGGCTCCCAGAAGGCCTGGCTGCGGCCAATGATATTCTCAAAAAACCGGGATTGAGATTCGTGCATGCCCATGGATGTCCCCTGTCCAACCAGTGTCTGGGTCAGTTCATCGGGAATCCCCATCTCGTAGATCCCATGCCCAGACTCATGGATCACAGAAAAAATGGAGTCGTCTACGTGGTCATTGTATGCTGTGGTGATCCTTACGTCATGGTTATGGAGGTTGGTGGTAAACGGATGGGCACTGACCGCCATTACCCCCTTGTCAAAAT
>JAETTS010000173.1 GCA_021769025.1 Enterocloster bolteae | reverse complement strand
ACCGTTGCGGTGGTGCAGCTGAAATACTCGGTAAATGCGGCGGCAGAGTGGCACATCATGTTGGCGGGAGCCTCCATCGCCATTATCCCTATCCTGATCGTCTACCTGTTTGCCAACAAGCAGTTTATTGCGGGCCTTACAGCCGGGGCGGTAAAAGGATAACTTTGATTTTAAGATAGGGATATGGTAAAGTAAGAGGAGAAAAAGCTGACAGGAGGAAAAAGAACCGTGAAAACCTTTATCAACAACTTGCGGTTTCAGAGCAAGATAATATGGATTTTTGGGATCATGTTCTTTTTGTCCACGGCTGTCAGCGGACGTATTTATTATCGGTTTGCGGCCAGAAATGTGGAGGAGAATTTTCAGGTAGGCGCCCAGGATGTGATGGCCCAGATGGTTGACGCGCTGGATCTGCGCCTTTCGATCATTCAGCAGAGAGCCCAGGGCATGTTAAGCAATTTTTCCTTTATGACCACCATCTCTGACTATCTCAACAACCCTACGGACTTCAATACCGTAAAGGCTATGGGAGATACAGCCTCCTACCTTACGGATCTGGAGACAGGAGAGGCCCTGATCCACTCCACCTATATCTACACCGACAAGCTGGAGTTTGAAACCTTTATGCGCACGCGCCGCCAGGATTTTGCCTTCCAGGAGTCTGTGTATTATCAAAGCTATGGGAAGGAGCCAGGCAGCCCCATCCGGTGGTTTCCAGTTGTAACCGACCCGGTCTTTCAGGATCAGGATCCGGTGATTCCTATGGTATGGAAGTTCAGTGTCCAGGCTTACCACGGCAATCAATACCTGATGATTCAGCTAAAGCAGAGAGAATTGGAACGAATTCTTGGAGAGAGCTATAACTTTTTTGACAAGATCCTGATTCTCGGCAAAGACGGCAGCGTTGTCGCAGGATCGAAATCGGTTGAGGAAGAAACTCTTTTGATATTAAAAGGCCTTCGATCCGGGGCTTGGGGGACTTTGGAGAGCGAACTGACAGACAACGGGGAACAATACATGGTGGTCAGCAAAGAGATCATGATAAATGGATGGCAGGTGTTTGGCTTAAAGTCCAGAAAAACTTTGTTGGGAAATTTAAGAGTGTTAAGAACCATGATCCTGAGGGTCATGGGAGGAGTCTTCCTCATAGGAGTCAGTGCAATCTTGTTTTTGTCCCATCAGCTGACCGATTCCTTAAGACGCCTGGAGCGGCAGATGCGCTATGTGCAGAACGGGGATCTGGATGTGCGGTTTTTCTACCCATACAAAGACGAGGTGGGAAGCCTTGCAAAGTCCTTCAACTATATGATAGGGGAGATTCAAAACCTGGTAAAGAAACAGGGGGAAACCATCGAGGAACTGAAAGAGGAACGCAACTATGTAGCCCAGGTTCAGAAACAGAAGCGCAAGGCAGAGCTAAAGGCCCTTCAGGCCCAGATCAATCCTCATTTTCTTTACAATACATTGAATGCCATTACCTGGCAGGCGGCGGATCAGGGGGCGGAGGAGATCGGCGTTCTGTCCAGTTCCCTGGGCAGGTTTTTCCGCATCAGCTTAAGCAAGGGGGCGGAAGTTATCTCGCTGAAGGAAGAGGCGGATCATGTGTCCAGCTATCTGGAGATCCAGAGCATCCGTTACCATGGGGAACTGAAGTTTGAGATCTCCATCGAAGAAGCCTGGAAATCCTTCCAGGTCATCAAATTGATCCTGCAGCCCTTGGCTGAGAATTCTATCTACCACGGAATCCGGGAAAAGCCCTGTTCCGGTGTGATACGGATCTGGGCAGAGGAGGAAGCAATGGAAGGAAGACGTTTTCTTCTGTTGTGCGTGTGGGATAATGGGGCAGGAATTCCGGAAGAAAAGCTGGCCCTTATCAATGAAAATTTAAGAAACGGAAGAACGGATCACGGTGAAGGATACGGGATCTACAATGTCAACGAAAGGCTCCGCCTGTTTTACGGCGAGGAATACGGTCTGCGATACGAAAGCCAGGAGGGCCAGTGGACCAAAGGGATTTTGACTCTTCCGGTTATAGAGTAAGAAGGGAGCAGTATGTACCGGGTAATTGTTGCAGATGATGAGGGATATGTAAGAGACTTACTGGTGAAAAGCTTGGCCAGGATTTCACTGGATCTGGAGGTGGTGGCAGCTGTCTCCAACGGCCGGGAGGCCCTTGAGAAGGCCATTGAATGGAAGCCGGACATTGTGATTACCGACATTGCCATGCCATTTTTAGATGGGTTGGAGCTTATCGCCCGGCTTCAGGAGGCGGGGATTGCCAGTAAAACTATCATTATCAGCGGTTATGATGAATTCAATTATGCGCGCCGCGCCATTTCCCTGGGAGTAAAAGACTATCTGCTTAAGCCGTTTCTTCCCAAAGATTTAGAGGAAGTATTGGGAAAGGCCGTACAGGAATTGGACAGCCAGCGGTCCCTTATGCAGAATTTAAGCCTTCTGAAGGAACAGGCTGGAAACAGGGCGATGCTGGCCAGGGAAAAGGGGCTTAAGGATCTTTTGGAAGGCCGTCCGATCCCAAAGGATCAGGAGCTTATAGAACTTGGCGTGGATCTGTCGGGACACTGGTTTCTGGCAGGCGTGATCCGCTTAGACGGGGCATTCTGGAATTTCGAATGCCAGAAAGGGGTGGAGGAATTTCTCATGCTGGCCGGAGAAGGCGGATATTTTCCCAAGGATATCCGGATGTATGGAGTCAGCTTCGACGGTGCCAATCTGGCGGCCATGTGGTGCGGCAAAGAGGAGCCGGGGGGGTTCTTTATGGAAAAGGTACGAACCGGCCTGGAGAAAATACGAAAAAGCTTGAAAAAATAATACGACATCCGGATCATCTGCACCCAGGGAAATCCTTATGAATACCGGGAGGGACTCGGCAGATACAAACTGGAGTCGCTCAACCAGTCGAGAAAAAACCAGGATGAAGAGAAAGCCATCCTTCTCTATGGGGAGGAGCCGAAAAGGGAAGAGGTGGGAAGCAGGCAGATCCAGGAATGGAAAGACCAGATCCGTTTCTCTGTCCGCAAAGGAAACCAGGGGGAGGCACTGGGGCATCTGGATATGCTGATGAAATGCTATGCTTCTCTCAGCAGCAACCGAGGCGACTACATCGGCGTGTCGGCAGGGGAGCTTCTTTATGCCATTGAAAGCGACATGGAACAGGAAGGATATAACCGGGAACGGACGTGGCTGGTGGATGCAGCCAGGCAGCGGCTTCGGTACGGAAATTTGGCGGATATCCGCCAGATGTTGGAAGAGTTTATAAAAAACTGCTGTGTCCTGGTGGAAGAACGGTCGGAAGAGAATAAGACGGATGCCTTGGTAAAGCAGATCAAGCTGCTGGTTGGGGATAATTTAAGCAATGAGGACGTGGGGCTGGAGTGGGTGGCAGAGCAGCTGCACTTCAGTACCAGCTATATCCGTCAGACCTTTAAGCAGGTGGCAGGAGAGAACCTGGGTGAATACCTGATCCGGCGAAGAATGGAACTGGCAGGAAAGCTGCTTCAGAATACCAGCCTGATGATCCAGGAAGTGGCCAGGGAGTGCGGATATGGTGATCAGAGATATTTTGCCAGCAGCTTTAAAAAATTTTACCGGTGCACTCCCACACAGTTTAAAAAAGCAGTTGAAAAAGAACGATTATACTGATGTTCAAACTAGTACTGCCTTGCGGAAATTCCAGTGAATTAAGCACCCGCTGCCTACGCCCTCTGCACGCCTGCAAAGCTAGACGTAGGCACCACTACGCCGTCGCTTTGCAGACGCACAGATGACGCAGACATCAGGCACTTAATTCACCGTTATTTCCGCAAGTCAGTACTAGATTCATAGGAGGAACTAACATGATACAGTTTACCCAATCAGAGATCCGGCATTTAAGGGAAAGAGCGGAGAAAAAGCCGGAGTTTCTGCGGTATTTGAAAGATATGACCTGTGAGATCATGGAGGAGCCAGTTTTAGTTCCCACATCCGGGATTGCCAACTGGCTGCTCTATTATTACTGTCCCCAATGCTCTGTGATGCTGGAATTTGACCGCCATGATCCCCATCATCACAGGTGTCCTTCCTGCGGGCAGTTCTTGGAAGGAGAACCCTACGACAGCAGCTGGTGGGCAACCGTAAATTCGCGGAACTATCAGGGGGCCTACCGGGCGGGCCTGGTCTGGCAGATCACAAAAGACAAGTCTTATGCCAGAAAAGCGGCGGAGATTATGCTGGAGTATTCCCGGTACTATAAGGATTATGAAATACATGGGGACATTCCTTACAACGGGCCAGGCAAATCCGGCGCCCAGACCTTGGATGAAGCCAATTTCCTAAGATCCTTTGCCATGGCGTATGACTTAACAGAGGATGCCATGACGGAGCAGGAAAAAGAACAGATTCGGGACGGGCTTCTTCTGCCAGGGGTGGAGTTTCTGGCGGACCACCGCCATATGCAGCTGCACAACCATGAGGTGATCATCAACTCGGCTATCGCAATTATCGGCCTGATCTTTCACAGAGATGAGTATGTGCAGATGGGGGTGTACGGCCCGTACGGCCTGTTGTATCAGCTGGAGCACGGTATGTTAAAGGACCATATGTGGTTTGAAGGGGCATTCGGCTACCATTTCTATGCCCTTACCAGCTTTTTTGAATATGAAAAATTTGCCCTCCACACGGAACACAGCCATATCCATCATCCCAACTACCGGGCTATGATGGAGCTTCTGGTGTCTTATCTGGAGCCAGGATTTCGGATCCCTATGTTAAACGATACCAATTACGTGCACACCAGCACCTGCCTGTTTTTGTATGAATTCGCCTACCGGGAGTTGGGAGGGGAGAAGCTGTGCTATCTATTAAATGAACTGTATAAGACAATGGACAGGACTTCCCAGGAGGCCTTCATCTACGGCGTGGATGAACTGCCAGCATGCCAGCTCCAACTTACCAACTACCATGTAGAGCCAGGGAACAGCGGAAGCACGGTACTGAGGGGAAAAGACGGAAGATACCTGCTGTTTAAGCATGACTGCTACGGCGGGGAACATGATCATTATGACCGTTTGGGTATCAGCTACCTGGCCTATGGAAAACGGATCTCGGCGGATCTGGGCACCACTGGTTACGGTGCCTTGCTCCACTACGATTACTATAAGAACACAGGCTCCCACAATACAGTGAACATCGGAGAGGAAAACCAGGCTCCGGTCAACGCAAGGCTGACCCGGTACGAAGAAAAGGATGGGATTCTCTACGTGGAAGCTGAGGCAGACTGGACGGAAGCCTTTGAAATGCCAGACAGCTTCTATATTGTCCAGTGGAGTCAGGAGAATTACCGCCCGGTGAAGATGGTGAGAAGGATTGCCTGGGCTGACGATTATTTTGCAGAACACTTTGTGGTGGAGGGAGCGGATCCCAGGCTGTCCATTGACTGGGTGATGCATTTTTCGGGAAAGACCGTCTCATTTCCACAAGAAAAAAAGGTGGTATGCTTCTCCAACAAAAAGCCGTATAAACATCTCTCCGATGTTGTTTCCCGGGAGATGGAAGGAGACGGCAGCACCTTTGTCACCGCTTACAGAGATGGAGAAGTGACCACCCATGTATTCGGCATCTGCCAGGGGCAGACGCTATTGGGAGGAAATGGCCCAGATAACCCGTCTGTTGCCAGGATTCCTGTGCAGATTGAGCGGATGACTGGAGGAAGCGGGGAATTCGCCCATGTGATCACCAGCAGTGATAGGGATTGCAAAGTGAAAACGGTAACGTTTCAACCGGGAGATACCGGAAAAGAATTAAGGATTGAGGTGGTAAAAGCAGATGGGACAGTCCATAACCTTGTCATGTGAAACAACTCCCTTACAGTTTGATGTAGCAGTGGTGGGCGGAGG
>JAETTS010000172.1 GCA_021769025.1 Enterocloster bolteae | reverse complement strand
GTTGAGTACAAAAGCCCATTTATCACTCTCTGGGTCAACCAGCTCCCAGTTTCCATTGGTGCCTACCACATAACTCTTACTGGTTTCCGCAACATAAGGCGCCGGAGTTGTGACTGGCCCACCTGTGCCGGCAGACCTGGAGCTGCCACCGCCTCCTTTCGATCCACCTTTGCTTCCTCCTGAACCGCCATGGCTTCCGCTGCCCCAGCCATCTCCGCCGGATGTACCTCCGCTGTTTCCTCCATTCTGAAGTTTATCGTAATGGTCATACCGGTCTTCCAGAATCTTATCGAAGGGTTTACATGTTTCCTCCAAACGGTTCAAGGCCTCCAAAAGTTCATCAAGAGTTGCCCGGGGGCCCGTTCTATCGAATACATCCATAGCTTCTTCTATGGCTTCCCTTATCTTTTCTGTCTCCTTCAGCGTCAGGAAGTAATCGTCTGATTTTTCGATTGCAGCTTTGATTGCATCCTCCAGCTGTTTCCTGGCATCATTCACTTCACCGCTGTTATCATCGTAAAACGCATATACATACGTCTTCCTCTTGATTTCCTTGTCCGGGTCAAATTCCTTTAGCCGGTCTTCCCGGTAACTCCAGCCAATATAATTAAATTCAACCCCCTCATTATCAATAAATGAATCGATTGGTGTCTCCACTTGGCTGTATTCAAAGGAATAGTCTCCACTATTCGGTGTCTCACCCCGGCGCACTTTAAAATAATAGCGGTATTTTGGTTCTTCTTTATTATTGATAAAATAAATCCTGTATGCCCTGGAATAGATGAGCACATATCTCATACCGGCCTGAGCCGTAAATGTAAACAAACCGCCGGTCTCTTCCGGATCATCAGACATAGTAACCGAATCAATTATCAGCTCCCCATCATCATCCTCGGAAATAGCAAACAGCTGATAGTCCATCATGTCTACATCTTCTTTATCCAGTTGCACATATGTATTAAATGTTGCTTCTGATGGCGAAGCTACCCCTACTCTCCGCCCGTTCACATACCGTTCAATATCTACATTCAATCCCCAGGCTCCATGGTACGCTTCTTCATGGTCACTGTCATAATAAGACGAACGTTTAATTGCATTGGATTCAGTCGCCTTTACCACATTCTTTTTATATACTACTTTATAGGTCACATCTGCATGGTTCACATCCATAAGGGTCCGGTCTGCGTCTGTGGTAAGCTCCTCCTCCAGGTTTTCAATTTCATTGGGGTCCAGAGCCATCTCATGCTTATTACCTCCCCGTACTTCATCCGTCACCGTTGCATTGCTGGGTGTCGCTGACGCACGCTCATAATAAGCTGTCATAACTACGTTGGAATCCGGCATCGTAAATGTCACATCCTGACGGCGTATGGTTTCTGTCATTCCCGGAACTGCCCCGATTGTCACCTTCCAGTACAGGAAATTCTGTCCATTTCCATCGGTTTCTTCCGCGTGAAGCACCACTTCATCGCCTTTATGGACCTCATCATATCTGGGGATATCTAATTCTACTCCATCAACAGAGTGGACCTGGCCATTAATCGCCTCCACTATATAGTTGGGAATATCCAGTTCGCCGCCCGAATCTGTGCTGATGTGAGTCCCGTCTTCCAATTTGCTTTCCGCAGTGATGCCGGATGACCCATGAGGCCTTGCCACTACCACATACTCCTCATTGTAATCCAGTCCGGAGAAGGTCAGGCTTGCCGGTTGGCTGCCGCCGGCCGACTGCCAGCCCCCATCTCCCGTCTCAGGAGTTATGACCACATGTCCGTCCTTATCTAAAATAGCATAATCGGAATCCGTATCCGCCGGCTTAATCACGAAAACAGTCTTCCCTTCATGTTCCTCATCGTAAAGGACCTGGTAATTGGTCCCCACTACCGGGACCAGAACCTCAGTCGCACTGCTTATGATTCCAGTCACACCGTCTATGGGCCTTCCAGTCTGTGCCTGTGTCGTACCTGTTGCTTCATATATTAAATACCGCGTACCAGGATACAGGTCTTCAAAATATACCCGTCCTGATATATTCCCGCGTACCACATCTATTATATTGCCTTCCATGTCCGTGATGATATACTGATATCCCTGGGTTGTCCCATAGACTGTAATCCTGCCTTTTCCCTGCGTATCAATACCTGCTGATGCATCCCGCGCCGCCACATCTGTACCAAAGACTGCCGGGTCCGGATAGAACCGTATGGTATAGGTATTTCCATTCACAAGTCTGCTGTCATCTTCCACAGGCACTCCGCCATCATACCAACCATCAACCAGATAATTGATTTCCGGTGTATAGGCCGGCCGATTTCCCGCGGTATCGGCCCAGGTACGGTCATATTGGATATGGAGATTTACGTTTTCCCCCGCATCTATGGTTCCATGCTCTCCCGCCGCAAAGTGAATATCAACCCATTGGTCAGGATCTTCCGCAAAGTATGCAGTCACGGCAGCCGAACCTGTAAACCTGCTATCGGCTGAAAGCAGCTCCTCACCACTATCCTTGATTCCGTTTCCATTCTGGTCGATAAACCAGCCTTCAAAGCGGTAATAGGTGTCTGCAACCGCTTCAGGAACCAGTCTCTTTTCCAGTATGTCATTCCATGTATAGCTTCCCGCGGTGCCTTCTACGGTTCCGTCATTTATCAGTACGGAAACCCTATAAGCTCCTCCGGATAAAGTAACAACATCCGATGACATACCATTCCCTGGTCTTAAGACGCCATGTTCTCCTGCCTTGTATATCAGATTCGCCCACTTTGATGGGTCTCTGTCATAACGATAGGTGACAGCCAAACGGTCATTTGGCATAGTTCCAGTAAAATTATGGCTGCTGTCAAAGGTTCCTGCTGATGCAGGTTCCGAGCGTTCATCCTGAAACACATAACCATACATATTTTTAAATTCAGCGGTCACAGGCGTATCCGCTGTTACATTTTGGATGTCCGGTCCTGTAATGTTTCTCAGCCTTTCATCCTGCGTGCCATTATCCAAATAATGAATCTTATACTCATAGCCCTCTTCCGTGGCTTCATATAGGTACGTTATCTCAACCGGCTGGTTCGGCATGGTTCCCGTAAACCTTCCATTGCTGTCAAAACCGCCCTGGACAGCACTTACTAGATGCCCGTCCGTATCATCTGCAGTATTTCCCGCTGTGATGCTGCCTGACAGGTACCGGAAGCCATAAACATCCACCGGAGCCGCTGCAATCGTATCTTCCGGGAAAACATCCTGTATGTCAGCTGTATGGACAACCGTACCATTAGCAGTCACGTATTTAACTGTAAATGCGGATTTCGCATTTGGATTGCTGCGGTCTACCTGATAACCATATTTCACGGCCGCATCCTGCCCCGGCATCTTCCCCGAGAAGTCACCGGTACCTCCATTAAAGTTTCCGAATGGAACGGGGCCGTGCCCATCACCGTAATTGTAGATGGCCGGGTTCGTGGAGGAATCCGCCAAACTCCAGGTATAGCCATGGATGTTCTTCTTCCCCGAATGAACCTCTGCCTCCACGCTGTAGGCATCCTCGGTCGTGGTCGACTGGAACACGATGGAACCGTCCGCATTGACATAGTCAACCGTATAATCAAACTTCACATTACTGTCCGGTGAGAAAATTGCATAATAAGTAACCGGATCCTCCGGGAATTCTGATGGCAATCCGCTTATGAGATTTGGATTCACCCTGTCATTCACCGTGCTCCACCCCACAAACTGGTAGCCGTAACGGCTGATATTAGGCAGCAGCGCATTGACGCTTCCTCCAACAGAACCGGTCAGAGCCTGAGGCTCCGGCGTCCCTCCATTGGCTTCAAATACAATGGAACCGCTGTTTCTGGTATATTCATATGTAATAACAACATCCTGGCCCGGCATGGTTCCCGTTACCTTGCCAAAATCTGCAACACCGGCATCTGCCTGGGCGCTCAGAGTGCCGCCTGTCCCCTGGTCAATGGTTACGCCTGTAAGGCCGTATCCAGTAATGGCGGCGGGCGCATTCACCTCAACCGCATCTCCTCCCGCATATGACAGGGGGATGCTTGCCGGCGCACCATTCACAGTTCCGCCTGTGGCAGAATCCCGATATATAAAGGACACCGTATATCCATTCCGCTTTAATACTGCATTCCGCCCATTGCCAAGGATTTCCGTTCCCGCGCTTACATACACACCGGAATTCCCCGCCTCCTGGTCTGCTTTAAAATTATCCGCAAAGGGGCAGGAGCCTACAGCCCCCGGATAACTACTTGACGGCACAGCTATCTTTACTTCCTGACTAGGCTGGGATGATATCCCTCCCGGTGATGCCAGAGGAAGCTGCTCTGCTGTAACGCCTATCTGGGACGTGTCTAAATCGCTCATAACTGTTATATATTTATCCTGAGCCAGATATACGTTTGCCCTCTTCCCGGACGGAGTTGTGTTGTCCGATATCTGATTCCGGTTTCTGATTTCAAATGCACCTGACCCATTGTAATAAACAGCTCCCTTTCCAGCGGACACATTTCCGGAAACCGTTCCAAAATTCATGGACAGTCCCGCGCTTCCCGTTACATTTACCGCACTTCCCTGGCTGGACTCACTGCCGCTGCAGTTAGTGATTACAGCGCCGCTGTTAATCTCCAGCTTTCCGGATGAAGCGGATATCAAGGAATCCTGACTTTCCGCATGGTTTCCGTCCAGGACAATGTCAGTAAACTTTAAAGTGGGGCCTGATACGTTAAACAGCGGACCCGTATACCCGGATGCGCGCGTCAGGGTTTTAATATAATCACCATCCTCATTCATAGGATGCCCCTCATGGTCATAATCCGTACTGGCAATGGTAATATCCTTTTGGCTGTTTCCCGTCACATCAATGGCGGACGAAATCTCCGGATAATCCATTACATAAATATATCCCTTATTATTTCCGATTTTATTAAGCGCATATTCAATGGTTTTAAAAGGACTGCTGTAGGTTCCTTCTGCGCTGGTAGAGTCCTGGCCGTACTGGTCTGATACATAATAGGAGGTGTCTCTGATGGCAAATGCAACCCTCCTGTGAACCGTCTCATACGGATGAAGCTGAAACTCCCATGAATAGGCCATTCCCGAATCAGTGCCGCTTACCACATCATTGGAGCTCTCATTAAAGACATTGCTTCCCCAGGAATTGTAATGACCAATCCATCTGGTATCAGGAGGTGTCACCCCAAGGCTGCTGTCGTTTGTGATGCAGTCAAAGGTGGTTTTGACATGCTGGTTGACCATATGAAAACCTCGGTCATTTTTATATACCGTTGCATAGTCATCTTCCTGGGTGCCTCCAATCATGACATCGGTTCCCGTTCCCATTTTGATAGTCCTGCCAGTTGAGCCGCCCTGACCATTTTTATCATAGACATAGTAATCAACAAACACATACTTATTATCCGGACTCGGGGATACTGCAATCTTCACCTCTATGCCATAGGTATCCAAAGACTGTACCCCGCCGTTTGTATTGCCTCCTATCAGCTGTTTGGAATTAGTCCCGACCTGAAACCAGGTTGCATACCCTCCGTTACTGTAAGTTGTTTTAATACCAGCCTGAGCATAATTATGCTGCCCTGCCTGCAGGCCCCTAAGGTCGAAACGCCAGGAATTTCCTCCCCCTCCCTGGCCGGTCACAGAACCATTCTTCCAGGTATATGCAGTTGCCTCGCTGGCCCCATCTCCCAGATCTTCATTCTGAAGCTCCGTGGATGCATAGGACAGAATGTTGGGCTGTCCCATAACAAGCCCCGCTATCATGCATATGGCCAGCAACATGGCCGTCAGGCGTTTATAGAATCTATATATGCCGCTGTTCATTTGTTTCATCTCCTTTGTACATTTTTCATCTCCTTTTAAAAATTCAGCCGCTCTTCCTC
>JAETTS010000171.1 GCA_021769025.1 Enterocloster bolteae | reverse complement strand
TTGTCATCCTTTAACATGGTGTTGTACCTGGGCTGATGCTCCTTGATCAGGTTGCACTCCAGTACCAGGGCCTCCAGTTCAGAGTCAGTAATGATATACTCAAACCTGACGATTCTGGACACCATCTGCTCAATCTTAGCCGTCTTGTTCCTGCTGCTCTGGAAATACTGGCGAACCCGGTTCTTTAAGCTGATGGCCTTGCCCACATAGATGATCTCATCTTTTGCATCATGCATGATATATACGCCAGGCTGGGCCGGAAGTTTCTTCAATTCTTCTTCGATATCAAACATTGTTCTGCCACCTTCTTTAAAAGTCTGCCGCCGATCAGGCGGCATCAATTCAGGTATGCCCAATGCGACCGCCAGACTTTCATGTGTGGTGGTGCGTCCACCGCCGGGCGCATGAAGGTTTACCGTAGACGGTTTCCGTCATATTTCCGCTGCATCTGCAGATTTTTCTCAATATGCTTTAACTGTTCTTCTATCTCGCCGCCACTCTGAGGAAGATCAAGATACACACACAGAACATCCAGTTCCTCCTGCCTTACCTTCCCCTTCATAGCTGCCAGAACCTCCATCCGTTCCCCATAGGTCTCCGCCTCCACAAACTGGCGGACCAAGGGGCTTAACTTGGGCTCTTTTTGCTCATTAAGCACCTGGGCCTGGGCCGGCTCTTGGCCTGAGGTTTCCCTTCCCCCAGCGTCGTGCCTCTTTTTTAACACCACTTTCTGGAAACGGTACTTCTGCTCCACATTGGGATATTTCTCATGATCCACCTCGCTGGTAAACATAGACAAGGGCCTGACATAAAACCCGTAATCTCCATACAGCGCCTGATAAACCACCATCTGCTCTCCGGTCTCTGTATGCTTCGCCACAGCTGTCACCTGATACAGTTTATCCTTAAAGTGTCTGTAAAATTCTCCTGGTTTAGGGATTCTCTCCATCTTTTATACCTCTTCCCTGTCTGTCATGCTGCCGGCTTCTTAAAAGAGATCTCCGCATCCTTTAACGAAATCCCCTCGTCTTCCGCCTTGGTCTCTTTAATCTGCTGTCCGGCCTTGGCCCCTGCGGCGATGCCAGGAGCCTCCTTGCCGGCCTCCTCCCAACTCCTTAACGCTCCCCAATGATACTTACATGCAGCGCTCCATAAAAGCCACTCATCATATCCTGCATCATACACTGCCTGAATCTGTTCCTGTACCTGTTGATCCCCGTACTGGATATAATGTTCCAGATAGGAGGCCGTAAAATCCTGAAGCCAGGGCCTGACCACTGCGTGTCCCGCCAGGCTGTTGCTGTCCAGAACCCGCCGGGAGCCCTGAAGCGCCGCCAGGATCGTATCATAAGGCTGCATATCGGGATGCTCTATCCCAAAGTTCCCGTCTCCATAATGGGACGGATAGATCATAGGACAGATATAGTCAAGATGTCTCGCCATCTCCTCGTAGGCCTGCCCTACATTTTCTGAATCCACTCCACCTCCAATGATGGCACCAAACACATCCGCCGAGACATAGACGCCTTCCTGCTCCAGCTTCTCATACGCATATTCCATGAATTCCGCGATGATCTGCGTCTTGCTGCGCCCGCCTGTGTCCGCCTCATCGTATACCACATTGTTGATGCCTCTCTCCGTGGAAAAACGGATATAGTCAAACTGTACCTCGTCAAACCCAGCCTGGTGGGCTCCGATCCCCACTTCCACCAGATAGTCCCAGGCTTCCCTCTTGTAGGGATTCACCCAAGCCAGCCCCTTGTTGTCCCGGTAGATGCTGCCGTCCGCCAGCTTAAGGGCCAGCTCTGGCTTCTGCTCCGGCAGATACGGATCACGGAAAGCCACCACCCTGGCAATAGTATAAATATTGTGTTCCTTCAGCCTTCTCATTAATCCCTGAATATCCGGAATAAATGCATTGACCGCCCCGATCTCCTGAACCATAGGCGTATTCATCCCAAAGGTGATCCTTCCGTTGTCATCCTTCACATCAATCACTACCGCGTTGATCTCTGTCTGGTCAATCTGCTCAATGATGTTGTTGATCATGGATTCGGTTCCTGCCACATAGGCTGACAGATAGATTCCTTTCACTTTTGTGGGTACCCGAACAGGCTCCGGTGCCTCTTCTTGTGTCTCTGGCTCCGATGCCGCTACTGTCATCATGCTTTCTGTTTCTTCCTCACTCTCCTCACTTTCCCCCGGCCTTACTACCACGGGTGCCGGCATGGTTGCAGTATCCGTCCTGTCATATCGCCTGCAGCCGCACAGCAGCACCAGAAATAAAAATCCGATTCCTATTCTTTTCTTCATGACCTTGTTCCTTTGTCCTTACTATAAAAGTCTCGAACCCTCATGGTAGGTCTGCGCACTTGCTGCGCTGACCGTACAGCGCCGGAATGCTGTTTTTTCATTCCGTGTGCATCCCCGAAGGGTTCATAGTAAACCTCTTTCCTTCATAGTGGTGCCAAGAAAAGCGGCATGGGGTTTACTATAAAATTGGGACTTGCGTTGTATATTCGAGACTATACCACACTTTTCTTTTTTTTGCAAATTTCCAGTTATGCATTGGCAAACTGGCTGTTGTACAGCTGTGCGTAGAACCCTCCTTTTTGTAAAAGGGACTCATGATTTCCCTGTTCAATGATGTGCCCGTCTTTCATAACCAGAATCACATCCGCCTCCTTGATCGTAGAGAGACGGTGGGCCACAATAAAACTGGTACGGCCCTCCATCATCTTGGCAAATGCCTTCTGGATCCGAATTTCCGTACGGGTATCGATGGAGGACGTAGCCTCATCTAGGATCAGCATAGGCGGCAGGCACAGCATGACCCTGGCAATGCACAGAAGCTGTTTCTGCCCCTGGGACAGGTTGCCGCCATCCTCAGAAATTATGGTGTCATATCCGTTTGGCATTCTCTTTATAAAGGAGTGGGCATGGGCTTCCTTTGCTGCTTTTATAATCTCTTTTTCCGTGGCATCCGGCTTTCCATAGGAAATATTATCCCGTATCGTGCCTGATTTTAACCAGGTTTCCTGAAGAACCATTCCATAATTGGCCCGCAGGCTTTTTCTGGTCATCCTGCGGATATCATAGCCATTTACCTTGATGGCTCCGCTGTCCACATCGTAGAAACGCATCAGCAAGTTGATCACCGTGCTTTTCCCACAGCCGGTAGGCCCAACGATGGCGATTCTCTGGCCAGGCTTTACCTGAAGGTTAAAGTCCTCTATCAGCTTCACCTCCGGGTTGTAGGAGAAATACACATGAT
Organism: Enterocloster bolteae; assembly: GCA_021769025.1. The sequence continues at coordinate 2,649 of JAETTS010000171.1, read as the reverse complement.
CCATAGCTACATTTCCATCTGCCTCCTTTAGATCCACTGCCTCCGCCACCTCAGGAGTGAGCGGCTCCTCATCGATCAGGGCAAACACTCTGCTGGCAGAGGCAAGGGCATTCTGTAATTCTGTCACCACTCCGGAAATCTCGTTAAACGGCTTCGTATACTGGTTGGCATAGCTTAAGAAACTGGAAAGCTTTCCCACGGAGAGAAGGCCGTTGACCGCTGCAAACGCGCCGGCGATCCCAACACTTGCATACACCAGGCCGTTGACAAAACGGGTGGACGGGTTGGTGATGGAGGAAAAGAAGATCGCTTTTAAGCTGTATCTTCCCAGCCTCTCATTGATCTCCTGAAAAGCCTCCTGCGCCTCCTTCTCATGGCCGAAAGCCTGGACAATCTTCTGGTTCCCCAGCATCTCATCAATTAGGGAGGTTAGTTCTCCCCGGGTCTCCGATTGATGCTTAAACATAATATAGGTCTTCTTGGCAATGAAGCTGGCCACCAGCAGGGAAACCGGAGTCACACAGACCACCACGATGGCGATCAGAGGATTGATATAGAACATGAAGCCCAAGGTTCCCAGAATGGTAATCACCCCTGTGAAAAGCTGGGTGAATCCCATTAAAAGCCCTTCGGAGAACTGATCGATATCCGCGATGATCCGGCTGATCACATCGCCGGAAGGGTGAGAGTCAATATACTTAAGGGGAAGGGACTCCAGATGATTAAACGCCCGGGTCCGGATATCCTTCACCACCCGGTAGGTGATGGTATTGTTGATATGGTTCATCAGCCACTGGGACACCGCTGTGATGACAATTATCACTGCCATCTGGATTAGAATGGCCCTAAGGCCCTCAAAGTCCACGTCTCCAGGCCCGATGATTAAGTCTACCCCGTTTCCAATGAGAATCGGCGCGTACAGCGTGGTAGCCACAGTGACCGCCGCCAAAACCAGGGAAAGGAGCACCCCCCATTTATAATGGCCGATATAGTTAAGAATCCTCCTCACCGTAGATTGGTACTGGTTTGTCCTGCCTAAGGCAGATCCATGTGTTTCAGCATTGGGCTTATGCATTTTGATCTTCATGCTGGCGCACCTCCTTTTCTGACAGCTGGGAGAAGCAGATCTCCCGGTAAACTTCGCAGGAATTAAGCAACTGTTGGTGAGTTCCCAGTCCCACCAGCTTTCCGTCATCCAGCACCAAAATCTGATCCGCATTCTTGATGGTGGTGGCCCGCTGGGATACTAAAAAGACGGTCATATTTTTCGTATGTTCCTTGATGGCCTTTCGAAGAGCCGCATCGGTGGCAAAGTCCAGGGCGGACGCGCTGTCATCCAGAATCAGAATCTCCGGCCGGCGCACCAAAGCCCTGGCGATGGTCAGACGCTGTTTCTGGCCGCCGGATAAGTTTTTGCCTCCCTGCTGGATCTGCAGGTTCAGCCCCTTTTCCTTGCTGTCTACAAATTCTCTGGCCTGAGCTGTGTCCAATGCCTCATAGATCTCCTTCTCACTGGCATCCTTCTTGCCCCAGAGCATGTTGTCTCTTAACGTTCCTTTAAACAAAACTGCCCGCTGAGGCACAATGCCGAATTTTTCACGCAATACATGGAGAGGATATTCTTTCACATCCACGCCGTCCACGAAAACCTTCCCTTCTGTGGCATCATAAAACCGGGGGATCACATTTACCAGAGTGGATTTGCCTGAACCAGTTCCGCCGATGATGCCGATGGTCTGTCCTGTAAGCGCCTTAAAGGAAATCCTGCTTAAGGACGGCTCCGATGCGCCTGCATAGCAGAAGCTTAAGTCCTTAAATTCCACTTTGACAGAAGGCTCTGCCTCAGACTGGCCAGCATGTTCCTCCTGATTGTCTGCTTCTGTCTGCCTTGTCTCTTCAGGGGACTGCGCCGTCTGGCTATGATTCCACATTCCTTTCCTGTCTGTTATGCTGCTGTTCTCCTCAAAAACAGCGCTGACCCGGTTGGCACATGCCAGGGATTTGGATATGGTAATAATCAGGTTGGCCAACTTCACAAGCTCAACCAAAATCTGAGACATGTAGTTGACCAATGCTACCACCTCACCCTGGGTGATGATTCCGTTCTCCACCTGCCAGGCACCGGTCTGAATCAGCACAATGATGGCACCGTTGATGATCACATAGGTGATGGGGTTCATCAGGGCCGACACTTTTCCCACAAACACCTGAAACCTTACCAGCAGGCTGTTTTCCTGGTCAAACTTCTCCATCTCATCCTGCTGCCGGTTGAAGGCCCGAACTACTCTGGCCCCCAGAAGGTTCTCCCTTGTGGTTAAAAGCACCCGGTCTACCTGTTTCTGTACTTTTTTATAGAGGGGCATACTGATCAACAGGATGCCAAAGACAACAACCGACAGCATGGGAATCGCCACGACAAATACAAGTGCTGCCTTTACATTGATGGTAAATGCCATGATCATGGCGCCGAACACGATAAACGGAGAACGAAGAAACAGCCTTAATACCAGGTTTACCCCTGACTGGACCTGGTTGATATCACTGGTCATGCGTGTAATCAGGGTGGATGTACCTATGGTATCGATCTCCCTGTAAGACAGGCTGTTGATATGCTTAAATAAATCATTTCTCACAGCAGTGCCGAATCCT
>JAETTS010000170.1 GCA_021769025.1 Enterocloster bolteae | reverse complement strand
TAAGCGGTGGGGTAAAGTCAGGAATTGACGCCGCGACAAAGGAAGTCAACAGTGTGATTGACAGTGCCAATGACCAACTTCAGGAAAAAACCAGCGAAGCCGTCGACAAGATGCTGATGCGTATTGACTGCGGTGTATCCTTTGCAGAACTGCCGGAGGGAGGCAAGACGGTAGGGAAGGTCAGCACATCAAGAGCCGATGCACTGACCATGAATTATAAAGAGTATTTATGGCTGTTTATAGCAGTGAAAAGCATACAGAGCGAGGAGGATATGCTAAAACGGATAGGAATCCTGATCGAGAGAAACCTAGCGGAGTCAGAGACAAAGCCGTCGCCGGATTTTACCATATCAGGAGCCCGCACCTTTCTTGAAATCAAGGCAGATGCCAAGCTGTCCACCACCTTTTTCTCCATACCTGTACCGGCTCAGGGCGGGGGAAGTGTAAGCCTGGGGCAGGATTCCTATACCATAGGTTACCATGGAGTACTAGGTTACTAGAGAGGATGAAGAGATGACGGAGGATAAAAAACAGAGAGGGTCTCTCACTGTGGAGGCCACAATTGTGCTGGTGATCTTTATATTTGGATATGCATCCATCGTGACAGTAGGAAGCTTTATCCGCGCCCAGATGATCATCCAGCAGGGGATTACACAAGCAGCAAAGGAATTTTCCGCATATTGCTATCTGGTCAGTAAGACAGGCATCATGGAGGACAGCGGAAGAATTCATGGAGAGGCCGGAGAATTTAAGAAAAGCACGGACAATGTGATCGACACGGTAGTAAAGCTTTATGATGCAGTAGATCAGGGGACGGACCATATTGTGAGTACGGTTCAGGCGGTTCCCCAGAATGGGGATTTGGAAGCCGCTTTGGATTCTGTACAAAATGTCAATGATGTGACACAGGAAGAATTCAACCATATGGTATCAGCGGCCAACACCATGGTTGACACAGGAAGCGAGTACTTTAGTGATCCAAAGGCTATCTTAAAAGGGCTGGGATCTGTGGCGAAAGACGGGGCCTTAAGTGCGGCCAAAAGCTATGTGATTGCAGCGCCTATCAGCAAAGCTCTGGTGAAAAAGCAGGTGGACTTGTATGGAACCAATGCAAAGGGCAAAGATATTCTGGAGTCTCTTGGCGTTGTAAATGGAATAAACGGGCTTAATTTTACAGGAAGTACGCTGTTTAATGATGGAAAAACCATCACGGTACAGGTTTCCTATACCATGAAGGTGGAATATCCGTGGTTTAACAAATTCCAGTTTCATTTTATTCAGACAGCCTCCACAAAGGCATGGGGCTCTGAGACAGGGGGACGGCCATGGAGAGACTGACGCTTGCCTGCGCAGGATTGGGATTGGGACTTGGAATCTTCTTTGGAAGATATCAATTAAGGCGCTGGATGCTCATAAGCAGGGGAACGATGGTTTTTTTGGCCGTGGCCTGTACGGTCATCTTCGGAACAGGATATTGGTTTATGGCTCTCTATGAGTACCATCTGCTTAAGATGATTCGATACTGGCTGTTGATGTATGGTTTGCTTTTGCTGGCCTTTTTCGATGCCAAGAAAAAGATCATACCCAACCGGGCGCTTTTAGCTATGGTTGGAACAAGAACTGTGCTTTTAATTGGCGAGTGCGTCTGTTTTCCAGAACTGTGCTTTGAAATCATTGTATCAGCTCTTATAGGGCTGGCAGGCGGGGGGCTTTTGTTCCTTCTTCCGGGAATCCTTATGAAAAAGGGAATCGGCATGGGGGATGTGAAGCTCATAGGCGTTGTGGGATATTATCTGGGATTTCAGGTGCTCATGAGCAGCCTGATCATTACGCTGACTCTAACGGTGTTAACCGGAGTGGCAGCTTTGATTGCAAAAAAGGCTTCCCCTCATTCGGAGATCCCGTTTGCGCCATTTGTGGCAGTAGGGACAATCATTACAATACTAATGGGATGTTAAAGGAGTACAAAAGATGAAAAGGGCTATGTTATTGGCAATGGTAAGCTTATGTGTACTTGGATGGTATGTCACAGGAAAAGGATTGGTGGAGAAACCAGCGGAGTACAACAGGCTGATTGCAGAGGCAGAACATTATGAAGAGGAAAAAATTTATATAAAGGCAATGGAAGCTTATAAAAATGCCTTGGCTTATAATCCAAAATCCATTGACATTCAGACCAGGATCGCGGTGGATTATCTTGCTATTGGTGATGAGTCTTCTTTCATCAACCGCTGCAATTCCATCAATGAAGCCAATGGATATCCCGTCAGTGTTTCCATCCTTCTGGCAGATTTTTATATGGAGAGGAATCGCAATGAGGATGCCATCACACTGCTTAAAAAGGCATTAAAGGAGCATAAAGAGGATGAACAGTTGAAGGCGCGCTATGACCAATTGAGATACACCTATAAGGATCTGTATAAAACGTATGATGAGATACTGGCAATTCGGAATGACAGTGCGGTGTTTATCCAGAATGGAAATTATGGCCTTCTAAGCAAAGAAGGGCAGGCCAAGATAAGAGGCGCTAACAGCTGGGTCGGGCCATTGTCAAGCGATGGAGAGATGGTACCCATGGAAAAAGACGGGGAGTATTACTATGGGGATGAGGACGGATACCGTGTGGAAGTACCACAGGAAGGACAACAGATAGAAGCACTAGGTGTTTTGGAGGACGACATTGCTCCGGCCAAGGTAAATGGAAAATATGGGTATCTGAATGGAAGGTTTGAAGAGATATCCCCCTTTTCCTGGGATGGCGCCACAGTTATGAAAAATGGAATCGCGGCGGTGAAGCAAGGGGAACGGTGGGCGTTAATCAATGAAAAATTTGAGCTGGTTACGGATTTTATCTACGATGACGTGAAGACAGATGAATATGGTTACGGCTGTGTAGAGGGGACGCTTTTGTTTGTGAAACAGGGAGATACCTATCATCTGGTAAACGAGAAGGGAGAAACCATTGGAGACGGGGGATATGAGGATGCGTTTCCGTTCATAGAAAAGGAGGCTGCTGCTGTAAAGAAGGGCGGAAAATGGGGATTTATAGGTACAGACGGGAGTTATGTGATTGAGCCCCAGTACGAGAACGCCAAGTCCTTTTCCGGAGGGCTGGCACCGGTGGACACAGGAAACGGATGGGGGTACATAGACGAAGAAAACCATTTGGTGATTGCCGATGATTTCTCAGATGCAGGGAATTTTATACAGGGGGTTGCCCCGGTGAAATATGGGACATACTGGTCTATGATCAAATTGAATATGAAATAACGATTGGTACAGATGGAAAGGCAATGTCATTAAGTTTCGTTTTAGCTGTTTGAGAAATCGTGAAGGAGCCGCCTGAGAAGACAATGGGATTCCCTCCTCAGGCTACGTTATCTCTGGCAATCAAACGTTAACGAAATGACATTGGATGGAAAGGGGGTCTATTTATGGACAATTTTACATATGAAAGCCAGGGAACAGAAACAATGTTGGTGTATCATCTCGGTTTGGAAGAGCATATTGATTCTTTTGCAAAGGGGATGCTTCAGAGCAATGAGATGGTGGGACTTCTGCGGCCGTCTTTTCTGCAAAGAGATATGGATCAGTTTCTGAAATTTCCAGTTACTTCCCGAATCCCGCTGAATCTGTTTCTTTCAAAGGAGATGGAGCGGGAGGCAGTGCTGAAACTGTGCCAGTCAATCGCAGATGCAGTAAAAGAGATGGAAGAGTATATGTTAAGTCCAGAAAAATTGATACTGGATCCAGAGTATATCTTTGTTGATATCCATAAAAAGGAGGCAGGGCTCATTTATCTGCCGGTGGATGAATTTACTCAGGACAGGGATATAAAAGAATTTCTTTTAAACATGCTGTCTCATATGAGGTTTCAGATGGACGGAGATGTCTCCTATGTGGCCAAGCTGATTCATTTTCTAAATCAGCCGAAACCATGGGGATTTGAAGAACTAAAGCGTTATATAGAGAATGTCATGGCGGAAGGGACAGAACTTAAGAAACATTCCGGCAGGCGGGAGGTTCTGGGTTCTGAAAAAAACGCGGTGCCGGAGGGCCGTGTGAATCTAGGGGAACCTATGGCGCCGGCAAGCCGTGTGACTTCGGCGGAATATATGGCCTCGTCAGGCTGTGTGGCCCCGGCGGAATATATGGCTCCGGCAGGGGGAGCGAATCCTGTGGAGCAAGTGGTTCCAGCGGGGCGCGTGAATCCTGAGGATATAGCACCTCCTCTTATGGAATCAACCCCCCATTATAATCCGGAACCGCTGGAGAGGCCGACAGATAAAAAGAAGGGTTCGGAGAAAAAAGGCGGCTGGCTGGGCAGAAAGGAGAAGAAGGAAAAACCTCCTGTCATGCCAGCAGCGCCAGCGATACCGGCAATGCCGAATATGGCAGTACCGAATATGCCAGCACCGAATATGCCAGCACCAAACATGGCAGTGCCAGGCATGGAGATTCCTGTCATGGATCCGCCTGTGGTGAGACCGTCTGCTGTAAACGCGCCTGTATTGGACAGACAGGAGTTTGGAAAGCCTGCTGAGAACCAGGAACAGGCAGACACAAAGAAAAAGGGATTGTTTCATTTCGGAAAGAAGAAAAAGGAAGGGGGTATGCCGCCGATTCAGAAAACGCCGGTTGCTCCGGCTTCAATGCAGGTATCACCAGCACCCAAGAATCCGGAACTCCCTCCGATCTATACAGGAAACGGAAGCAGCGACGATGATAACCGGACCGTTATCATGGGAGGAGGAAATGACTATGATCATTCCACAGTAATCCTTGGAGGAGGAAATGCAGGGCAGAGGCAAGAGCCGATGCACCATGTGGTTAGGATTACACGTCGCAGAACAGGACAGAGCATGACTGTCAACAAAGATGTTTTCCGCATCGGCAGGGAAGACAGCTTTGTAGATTTTTACATAGGAGATAACGGAGCCATCGGGGCATGCCATGCTGAAATTTTTGAAAAAGACGGATGCTACTATATCATAGACCGCAATTCCCTAAATCACACGTTTGTCAACGGAATTATGGTTCAGCCCATGGAGTCTGTCCAATTAAGCAGCGGGGGAGTCATTACATTGGCTGATGAAGATTTTGATTTTATCATCAGCTGACTGAGGTGGTTATGAAATATATCTATTCTTGTCAGACAGATATAGGAACGACACGGAATACGAATCAGGATTCCCTGATTGTGAAAAGTATAAGCAATCAGGGGCATACGGCGTTGCTGGCAGCAGTCTGTGACGGGGTAGGTGGGTTAAGCCAGGGAGAGGCGGCCAGCCGCAGAGTGGCAGATATGATGGCAACATGGGCGGACTATGAGCTTCCTCAGATTCTTGTCCAGACGAATGTTGAAAAGGTATTAAAGCACCGCTTTCGGCAGTTGATTCTGGATATAAACAGAGAGTTATATTATGGCAACCAGCGAACTGGTATATCCAGCGGGACAACGCTTACAGCAATTCTTTTATGGAATTATCGCTACCTGATCGGGCATGTGGGAGATAGCAGAATCTACAGCATAACAGCCAGCCAGGCCTGGCAGATAACCCCGGATCATTCCTGGGTGGCCAGAGAGGTGGAGGCCGGAAGAATGACAAAAGAACAGGCTCTTGTAGATTCCAGGCAGAATGTGATCCTTCGATGCATAGGAGTCAATGTAGACGTAGAGCCCTATATGAAATCAGGAAGCATTGAGGAACCGGTGGTGATGGTTCTCTGTACAGACGGATTCTGGCATCATGTGGAGGAGAAAGAGTGGCGGCTCTATTTTTCGCCGACTCAGGTTACAGGGGAAAGGGTGATAGGCGCACATCTTTACCATATGGTTGAACAGGTAAAATACCGGGGAGAGAAGGATAACATTACCGCCATTGTAATTCGGATTTTTTAAGTGGAGGGAGCAGAGGCATGATACAGATTTCTGTCAGTGAAGGGTTTCTCTATGGAGGCATTGGGGCTATGGCCGCGGCTGTTTTTTTGGGA
>JAETTS010000169.1 GCA_021769025.1 Enterocloster bolteae | reverse complement strand
TTAAATCAGATTCAGAAAGAGAATCAGATCCCGTTGTCAGAAAAGCTGGAAAAGACAGGAGACGGATACAACTTAACGGTGGAGATGGAGACCGGGGTAGGAAAAACCTACACCTACATCAAGACCATGTACGAACTGAACCGCGCCTATGGATGGAGCAAGTTTATCGTGGTGGTCCCCAGCATCGCCATCCGTGAAGGGGTCTACCAGTCATTCCAGGTGACTCAGGAACATTTTGCAGAGGAATACGGAAAGAAGATCCGGTTCTTTATCTATAACTCCAACAAGCTGGCAGAGATTGATTCCTTTGCATCCAACCCTTCCATCAGTGTTATGATCATCAATGCCCAGTCATTTAACGCCAGGAGCAAGGATGCGCGGCGCATCTATATGAAGCTGGACGATTTCCGGTCCCGCCGCCCTATCGATGTCATCGCAGCAACCAAGCCGATTGTGATCATTGATGAGCCTCAGTCTGTGGAAGGAAAACAGACCAAGGAGAACCTGAAACAGTTTCATCCTTTGATGACCCTTCGGTATTCGGCCACCCACAGAGCTGACAGCATCTACAACATGGTGTACCGCCTGGATGCCATGGATGCATACAACCGACATCTGGTAAAAAAGATTGCCGTGAAAGGCATCACCGAGACCGGCAATATGGCTTCGGACAGCTTCCTTTACCTGGAGGGAATCCAGCTCTCCAAGGCGGATCCTGTGGCTGTGATTCAGTTTGATTATAAAGGCCCCTCCGGTATAGGAAGGAAAACGCGAAGGGCTGGCATTGGCTTCAATCTCTATGCGCATTCCGGAGAACTTCAGGAATACAAGGACGGATTTGTTGTGAAATCCATTGACGGCAGAGAGGATTCCATCGAACTGACCAACGGGATAAAACTCTATGCCGGTGACGTGATGGGCGAGATAAGTGAGGAGAAGCTGCGCCGGATCCAGATCCGCGAGACCATCCTGTCCCATATAGAACGGGAGCGCCAGCTGTTCAACCGGGGAATCAAGGTGCTTTCCCTGTTTTTTATTGACGAGGTTGCCCATTATAAAATCTACGACGAAGCCGGTCAGGCAAGAAACGGCATCTTTGCCAGGATGTTCGAGGAAGAGTATCAGGACATTCTGGATCATATGCAAAGAGAACTGGGGGATCAGGATTATATGGAGTATTTGAAGGCCATACCCGTCGCTAAGACCCATGCCGGATATTTTTCCATCAATAAGAAAGGGCATATAGTCAACCAGGTGGCGGGGGATGACAGAAAGAGCAGAACCTCCAACGATATGGATGCGTATGACCTGATCATGAGAAATAAGGAATTGCTTCTGGATCTTGATCCCTACAAATCTCCGGTACGGTTTCTCTTCTCCCATTCCGCGTTGAGGGAAGGCTGGGACAATCCCAATGTATTTCAGATCTGTACCCTGAAGCAGAGCGGCAGCGACATCCGCAAGCGCCAGGAAGTAGGGCGGGGCCTTAGGCTGTGCGTGAACCAGGAGGGGGAGCGGATGGACGTGGGCGTGCTGGGAGCGGAAGTCCATGACATCAATGTGCTGACAGTGATCGCCAGTGAGAGTTATGACAGCTTTGTCAAGGAGCTGCAGACCGAGCTTGCAGAGGCACTTGCGGACAGGCCAAAGAAGGTGACAGCAGAACTGTTTACCGGCCGGGTTGTGAAAGATTCGGAAGGAAATGAATGGGTAATCCATTCCGATACAGCTTTAGCCATCCTGTATGACCTGATCATAAACGGCTATGTGAATAAGACAGGCGCTCTCACAGATAAGTACTATCAGGATAAGGCAGATGGAAGAGTGGAGCTTGCCCGGGAAGTGAGGCCATACACCACTGACGTGCTGCTCATTCTGGATTCTGTCTACAACAGCCAGGCCATGTGCCCGAAAAACGCCCGCAGTGAGAATGTCAGGCTGCGTGTAGATGAAGAAAAATTAGACAGCCAGGCATTTAAAGAGTTGTGGTCCCGGATCCATGTGAAGTCTGTCTATACCGTGGATTTTGACACGGAAGAGCTGATACAAAAAAGCATCGCATCGCTGAATGGCGGCCTTCGGGTATCCAGGCATTACGTCAAGGTAGAATCTGGCCAGATGAAAACCTTGAAATCCAGGGAAGAACTGCTCTCAGGAGATTTCATGGTGAAAGATTGGTCGGTCAGCTATCAGCCCCGGGAAGGACAGGAGGAAAGAAGGGGCGTAACCTATGACATGGTGGGAAAACTGGTGGATGAGACAGGCCTGACCAGAAAGGCTGTGATTCAGATCTTAACCGGCATGGAGCAGCCGGTCTTCCATCAGTTTAAGGACAATCCGGAGGAGTTTATCATCAAGGCGGCCAACCTTATAAAGGAACAGAAGGCAGCTGTTATCATGGAACATATCCGATATAAGGCGCTTAAGGAAACTTATGGAACCGATCTTCTTACCAAGCCGGTGATCAGGGGAAAACTGGGGGTGAATGCCATGAAAGCAGACAAACACCTGTATGATTACGTAGTGTATGATTCCGCCAATGAGAAAATCTTCGCGGAGAAGCTGGATAAAGCCCAGGAAGTGGCTGTCTATGTGAAGCTGCCCAAAGGCTTCTATATCTCTACACCGGTAGGGCGTTACAGTCCGGACTGGGCCATTGCCTTCCATGATGGAGCGGGGAAATATACGTATGTTGTGGCAGAGACAAAGGCAACCATGGATGTCATGCAGCTGCGGATGGTAGAAGAATTCAAGATCCACTGTGCAAGGGAACATTTTAAGGCTGTGGGAGGAGGAGAAGTGAAGTATGAGATAGCGGATCGGTTCGAAGAGCTGATGAAGAACGTTAAGCCTTGCATCTTAGGATGAGAGAAGATATAATCATATTATGATACCAGGGAGCACGTAGTGTGGAGCAATTTGCGGTATCATGAAGAATGGAAAATGAGATAAAATCAGGGGGGAATATGACGAATATTATTTTTAATTCAGGAAATATCAATGGAACCATCAACCAGGTTGGCGGCAATGAACGGCCAGAGCATGAACGACTAGAACATGAACGGCCAGAACATGTGCGGTGGGCAGAAGAACGATCCTCATCCGGTTCTCCCATGCAGAAGGAAGAAAGGACATATCAATACGATGTGGCAATCTCCTATGCAAGCGAGCAGGAACAATATGTTTCCCGGGTATATAAGATTCTGAAAATGGAGAGGATATCCGTGTTTTTTGCCCCAAACCGGGAGGAAGAGTTTCTTGGAAGAGATATGATCACAGAATTTTATGAGATCTACCGATATAAGAGCAGATACGTGGCGTGTTTTATCTCAGAAGAGTACTTAAAGAAGGATATCACCATGCATGAGGCCAAGACAGCCTTGCTTCGCCAGAAAGAGGAGAAGAGAAACTGCCTGATTCCTGTCTGCTGGGGAACGGCGCGGCTGGACGGATTGGATCCGGACATTCATTATTTGAATGGAGATCGGTTAAGGGAGGTAGAGATAGCAGAGAAGATTAAGATGATCGTCAATCGTTCTTATTGATTTGGAAGTTAGGGGGACGGAGATGGAGGAAGTAAGAGAAAAGACAGAGGAACCTGACAAGGAGGATTTGAAGGAGAAGGATTCCAAGGAGAAGGATTCCAAACAGAAGGATTCTAAACAGAAGGATTCTAAACAGAACGATTTTGCAGGTCAGGTAAAAGAAAAAACATCAGAGAAAGACACAAAGAAGAACATTGCAGACAGCAAGGAGATCTGCAATCCGGAGCAATTCTGGAAGAGAAAACAGGAGAACAAACAAAACAACGAAAATGCAGAATATCATAATTGTATTTTCCTGGACGGAAAGGATATAAGCAACTTTGTCTTCAATTCAGGTGAAATAAATGGAGCAATATCACAGAACAGGGGAACCACCAACGGAGAATCCGAAAAAGTAAGGTTTCAGACACCAGGGGATTTAAAGAAATTTATAGAAACCTATTCTATGGAGGATTATACCCCGGTTCTTCTGTCAGTTTTGGTGTTGAAGATCGTTCCAGTATCTTACTTGTATCCAATTGCCGGAGCATTGAGAGAACAGGTAAAAGCATCTGGTACAGAGACAGGAGCAGAGAAGAAATCAGAAATTCTATTGTCATTGGAGGATATTCTGGATCGCTTGGGGGCAGGAAAGGTTACGGCGACGATAAAAAATGAAGCCGGGGAGATGGAAGTCCAGTGCGTCACACTACAAGAGTATGGGGTGATGCAAGAGTCTGCCTTGGCGGTGTGGGAGAATTATCCGGGGCTTCGGGAAGGATTGCTTCAGTGGCTGCTTCGCATCAGCAGGGTGAAGGAATATCGCCAGATGATCCTGTACCAGATTGTCAGGGCACTGGCGGATTTTGCAGCCTTTGATTTTCCGTATGCTAAGAATCATATCATTTCCCTCTTTACAAGAAATGAGAACAAAGATGATTTTTATTTTTTGAAAGAAACCTTGAAAGGGTGCCTGAAATCAGAGGCATATGGCCAGAATGCAGACACGCTGTTGTGTCATTGGTGCAAGCTGGATAATAATGATTTTTTATGGAAAATTGCATTGGCTTTAGCGGACGAGGAAGCCGGCTATGGTTTTTGTGATTTGCTGCGGCAACGACTGGATGGCATCATCAAAAGAGAACTTGAAGAAGGGATTGCCATGGATTCAGAACCGATTGTGTATCTGTTTCAAGGAGAATCGGATATTCCGTTTCGGATTCTTCAGGAGAATCCTGCTGCGGCAACCGTATATTTAAAGACTCTGGCACAACAATTTGAGGAATGCAGGACAAGACAGGAGCAGATGCGGTTTGGATACTATTTTGTGACGTTAATGTGGCAGGATTATCTTGCAGAAGATTATCCGGACTATCGTTCCCTGTTTATTGACAGCGTTAACCATAAGAATGTCAGCGAAAAGATGGGTGCCCTCCTAAAGTTTATCTGGCAGAGGCAAACGCTCAGGGAATCCTCAATCGAACCTGTTTTAGGCATGTACATAAAAGAATATGAGGACAGGCATGTGTCCTGGGCTTATATGAAACGGTTTTTAAGGCTTCTTGCATTTACCGGAAGAGAGGCAGACTATATGTATACCAAAAGAATGCTAAATCGGATCGGCAGACATGGTGGCAATGCCATTCCCAGGGAGATGCAAGACTATCTGGAAGGATTGTTAAAGGGAAGAAAAAAGGGGTAGGAGGAACGAATGATGGTTGAAAAAACATATAATCCGATGATACAAGAAAAATCTATTAAACTAGGCATTTTTCAAAGGTTGCCGGTACCAGATCTGAAGAGGGCGGTGATCCTGTTGTCCACCATATCCGATTCCCCTATACTGTGTATTACCCATGATACCAATCTTAAAATGTCTGCTTTGGCAGGGAAGAAATATAACCGCCAGATTGATATTGACTTGTCTCCTCATGATATCAGTTTTAAAAATGAGGTTCTCAGCCAGGATAATATCTCCAAATTTACCATTACGGTTACGATCACAGTAAGCGTATCAGACCCAGAGCGGGTCTACCGGGAACAGGTGACCAATGTGGGAAGATATATTGAGAGTTATCTGATGGATAAGATTGAAGATCAGGCCTCCCGCTTTTCGATTCGGGACAGTATTGCCCTGAAGCAAGAACTAAAAGAGGATATAGAGAGTATTCGTTATCTGGAAAGCGGCATAAAACTTGAGCACGTCCATATTACTGTGCGGATCGATGAGAAATATGAAGCGTTTCTGGAACAGAAACAAAGTATGAGATACCGTACTGAGCTGGAGCGGGATAAGGCAAAAGCAAGTGAAGAGATGAGGAGCATCTATCAGGATCAGATCACAGCCATCTTTTCCAATTTTGTTACAGGGGAGATCGGAATCGAGGAGGCAATTCAGCGTTCGAAAAAGGAAATGTCACAGGATTTTGATGAAAGAATGAGGCAGATTAAAGAGGCCACAAACTATATAAAAAGCCTGGGAGAGGATATGCTGGACAAT
>JAETTS010000168.1 GCA_021769025.1 Enterocloster bolteae | reverse complement strand
CAACCGGATCGTTCAGGGCTGTGTGGGAATCCGGCGGACCACAGGGCAGCATCCGGGGGGGATCGTGGTGCTTCCTGTGGGGGAGGAGATCTATTCGTTTACGCCGGTACAGCGTCCGGCCAATGACATGACCACCACCACGGTAACCACCCACTTTGATTACCATTCCATTGACCATAACCTGCTAAAGCTGGATATTCTGGGGCATGATGATCCTACTATGATCCGTATGCTTCAGGATTTGACAGGACTTGACCCGGTAAAGGATATTCCTCTGGATTCCAAGGAGGTTATGTCTCTTTTTCAGGATACGTCGGCTTTAGGCCTTACGCCGGAGGATATCGGCGGATGTCCGCTAGGTGCCCTGGGAGTGCCGGAGTTTGGAACAGATTTTGCTATGCAGATGCTTCTGGATGCCAAGCCAAAGTACTTCTCGGATCTGGTAAGAATTGCAGGACTGGCACACGGAACAGATGTATGGCTGGGCAATGCCAAGGATCTGATCTTAAGCGGCCAGGCCACCATTCAGACCGCCATCTGCTGCCGTGACGAGATCATGGTGTACCTGATTCAGAAGGGGATGGAAGAGGGACTTTCCTTTACTATCATGGAGTCGGTGCGAAAGGGGAAAGGGTTAAAGCCGGAGTGGGAGGAAGCTATGTTAAGCCACGATGTGCCGGAGTGGTATATCGAATCCTGCAAGAAGATCAAGTACATGTTCCCCAAGGCCCATGCGGCCGCCTATGTGATGATGGCGTGGCGAATCGCCTACTGCAAGGTGTTCTACCCTCTGGCCTACTATGCCGCGTTCTTCAGTATCCGCGCCAATGCTTTCAGCTATGAGTTAATGTGTCAGGGAAGGGAGCGGTTGGAGTACTATCTGGCGGATTATAAAAAGCGGGCGGACACCTTGTCTAAGAAGGAGCAGGACAGCTTAAGGGATATGCGCGTGGTACAGGAGATGTATGCCAGAGGGTTTGGCTTTACGCCGATTGATATCTATAAGGCAAAAGCCAAGGAGTTCCAGATTGTGGATGGAAAGTTAATGCCGTCTCTAAGCAGCATTGAAGGCATGGGAGACAAGGCGGCGGAAGGCGTGGTGGACGCGGTGAAAGACGGGCCGTTTCTGTCCAGAGAGGATTTCAGGAACCGGACCAAGGTCAGCAAGACCATCTGTGACCTTATGGGGGATCTGGGAATCCTGGGAAACCTGCCGGAGAGCAACCAGCTGTCCTTGTTTGACTTCGGGTGAGCCGGGATCTTAAGATTACAGTTAACCTTGAAAAACCGGTAACCCTATGTTATAATGCCGTTAGCTGGATTTTCCAGCAAAAAGGAGGAAAATAGAAAATGAAAAGAAAGATGTTAGCAGTACTTATGGCAGCAGCTATGACAGCCAGTCTGACAGCATGCGGCGGAAACTCTGGCACAGAGACCACAACGGCTGCAGCTTCAACTGAGGCAGCCAAGACGGAGGCTGAGACCACGGTGGCAGCTTCCCAGGCTGAGACAGAGGCTGTGAAGACAGCCAGCGACTCATCGGATGGCGGCTATGAACTGGCATTGGTGACTGACCTTGGAACCATTGATGACAAGTCTTTCAACCAGGGTGCATGGGAAGGCATGACAAAGTATGCAGAGGAGAACAACATTACCTATAAATACTATCAGCCTCAGGAGGGAACCACAGATTCCTATCTGGAGACCATCGGCCTGGCTGTTGAGGGCGGTGCAAAGCTGATTGTGTGTCCTGGCTTCCTGTTTGAGGAACCAGTATATCTGGCACAGGATGAGTATGGGGATATCACCTTCATCCTTCTGGACGGTGAGCCTCACAGTGGTGATTACTCTGAATACAGAACCAATGACAATGTGATGCCCATCCTGTTTAAAGAGGACGAGGCAGGCTTTTTGGCAGGCTACGCGGCAGTGAAGGATGGTTACACCAAGTTAGGCTTCATGGGCGGTATGGCGGTTCCGGCAGTTATCCGTTACGGCTATGGTTTTATCGAGGGCGCTGAGTATGCGGCCGCCGAGATGGGAGTAAGTGAAATTGAGGTAATGTACAACTATACCGGTCAGTTTGCAGCCACCCCGGAGGCACAGTCTATGGCAGCTTCCTGGTATCAGAACGGCACAGAGGTTGTATTCGGCTGCGGCGGTGCTGTTGGAAACTCCGTTATGGCGGCAGCCCAGGAGAAGGGGGCTAAGGTAATTGGCGTTGACGTTGACCAGAGTTTTGAGTCTGAGACTGTGATTACATCTGCTATGAAGATGCTGGCCAATTCTGTATACGATGGCGTGAAGGCATTCTATGACGGCAACTTCCCAGGCGGTGCCACCAGTGTGTTTACTGCAGCCAATGCAGGTGTAGGCCTTCCCATGGAGACTTCCAAGTTCAATACCTTTACACAGGCAGATTATGATGCCATTATGGACAAGTTGGTAAAGGGCGAGATCACGTTGACCCAGCCATCTGCAGACAACAATGATCCCACCAAGGATCTGACATTATCCACGGCTAAGGTTACTTTTGTAGAATAATTTTTATCAGGTTTTATCAGGTTACATAGGATACTTATGGTCAGAAAAGAGGTGCAAGCTTTGCACCCCTTTTCTGTATATGTGCTTTTGGAGCTTTTCCGGCTCTGTTTTTTGAGGCGGGAGGTGTTCTTTTTAAGGTTTCGCCAGAGATAAGGGGGTTTTGGATGGAGTACGTAATCGAGATGCTTCACATTACAAAAAAGTTTCCGGGGATCGTAGCCAACGACGACATTACGATCCAGCTGAAAAAGGGTGAGATTCATGCGCTGCTTGGGGAAAACGGGGCAGGTAAGTCCACTCTTATGAGCGTTCTGTTCGGCCTGTATCAGCCGGAGGAAGGAACCATCAAGGTAAAGGGCCAGGAAGTAAAGATCAAAGGGCCTTTGGATGCCAATGCGCTGGGAATCGGTATGGTACATCAGCACTTTAAGCTTGTACATAATTTTACTGTGCTGCAGAATATTGTGTTGGGAATGGAGACCGTGGAGAAGGGGCTCTTAAAAATGGATGATGCACGGAAAAAGGTTATGGAGTTGAGTAAGCGCTATAACCTGTTTATCGATCCGGATGCACGGATCGAGGATATCACTGTAGGGATGCAGCAGAGGGTGGAGATCCTGAAGATGCTGTACCGTGACAATGAGATCATGATCTTTGATGAGCCTACAGCAGTACTGACTCCCCAGGAGATTGACGAGCTGATGGCCATCATGAAGAATCTGACGGCAGAGGGAAAGTCGATTCTGTTCATCACCCACAAATTAAATGAGATTAAGGCGGTTGCAGACCGATGCAGCGTCCTGCGCCGTGGAAAATATATTGGGACCATCGATGTGGCATCCGTTTCCAAGGACGAGATGTCAGAGATGATGGTAGGCCGGAAGGTAAATCTAACGGTAGAAAAATCGGAGGCGAAACCAGGAGATGTGGTACTGGAGGTGAATCACATTTCTGTGGATGCCAGACAGGAAGGGCACACCAAGAAACTGGTCTCCGATGTAAGCTTTCAGGTGCGAAGAGGAGAGATCGTGTGCATCGCCGGAATCGATGGCAACGGGCAGACGGAACTGGTGCAGGCCATCACAGGCCTTAGGCATATAAGTTCCGGCACCATCCAGATGAATGGGGAGGACGTGACAAAGAGATCCATCCGCTACAAGAATACTCATGGACTGTCCCATATTCCGGAGGACCGGCACAGGCATGGCCTGGTGCTGGATTACAATCTGGGGTACAATGCCGTATTGCAGCAGTATTTCCAGCCGGAATTCCAGAGTCATGGATTTTTGAAGAATGACAGGATTTATGAGTATGCCAACAAACTGATCAGCAATTTTGATATACGAAGCGGAGAGGGAGCCAGCACCATTACCAGAAGCATGTCCGGCGGGAATCAGCAGAAGGTGATTGTGGCCAGGGAGATTTCCAGGGAACATGACCTGCTTTTGGCGGTGCAGCCCACCAGAGGCCTGGATGTGGGGGCCATTGAGTATATCCACAAGGAACTGGTGAAGCAGAGGGACTCCGGGTCGGCTATCCTTATGGTGTCTCTGGAACTGGATGAGGTGATGAACCTAAGCGATCGGATTCTGGTGATTTTTGAGGGGCGCATTGTGGCCCAGCTGGATCCCAAGCAGGTAACCGTACAAGAACTGGGTCTTTACATGGCAGGATCGAAAAAGGAAGGTGGGGCGGATGAAACCAAAGAATAAGAAAAATTATGTAGGAGCGCTGTCTTCTGTGTTTGCCATTGTCATCGGTCTTCTGGTTGGTCTGGTGGTTCTTCTTCTGTGTAACCCGTCTCAGGCCTTTCCAGGATTTGCCACGATTCTGACCGGAGCCTTAACCCATGGGATGAAGGGGGTGGGGCAGGTATTCTACTATGCCACACCCATTATTTTAACAGGCCTGTCTGTGGGGTTTGCCTTCAAGACAGGAGTCTTTAATATCGGTACTCCGGGACAGTTTTTGGCAGGTGGTTTCGGCGCTGTGTTTGTAGGGATCATGTGGGATAAACTGGGGGCAGTCCACTGGGTGGTGGCTCTTTTGGCTGCTGTGGTTATGGGAGCCTTGTGGGGGCTGGTCCCAGGAATTTTGAAGGCGTATTTTAATGTGAACGTGGTTATTTCCTGTATTATGATGAATTATATCGGTCTTTTCTCTGTCAACTGGATCGTGAAAAGTTATAAGCCATTGTTTAACACCATGCGGAACGAGTCCAAGAATGTGGCTGTGACTGCACAGATCCCCAAGATGGGGCTAGATAAGGTGTTTCCGGGTTCCAGTGTCAACGGCGGGATCCTGATCGCCATTCTGGTGGTGATTTTAATCTATATCCTGTTGAATAAGACTACCTTTGGCTATGAGTTGAAGGCAGTGGGGTATAGCCCGGACGCAGGGAAATATGCAGGGATCAACGAGAAGCGCAACATCATCGCCTCCATGTTGATCGCGGGAGCCATTGCAGGCCTTGGCGGAGGCCTTTTATACCTGGCAGGCACTGGAAAGCATATCGAGATCAAGGATGTACTGGGATCGGAAGGATTCACGGGAATCTCCGTGGCCCTTCTGGGATTAAGCCACCCTATGGGAGTTCTGTTTGCAGGAATCTTTATCGCCTATTTAACAGCGGGAGGGTTTTACCTCCAGTTGTTTGAATTCTCCACGGAAATCATTGATATCATTGTGGCAGTGATTATCTATTTCAGTGCATTTGCATTGATTGTGCGGACGTTTATTGGGAAAATCAATGAGAAAAAACAGACAAAGGATGGGGGGATGGACACATGAGTATCGTTTATTTTATTTTTCAGCAGACCATGCTGTTTACCATTCCTCTGATGATCGTGGCCCTGGGAGGAATGTTCTCAGAGCGCAGCGGGATCGTAAATATTGCGCTGGAAGGCATCATGATCATGGGGGCGTTTGTCAGTATCCTGTTTTTGAACCTGACAGGCGGGAAACTGTCGGGGCAGTTGCAACTGTTGCTTGCCATCGTGATTTCCATGGTTACCGGGGCAGTATTTTCCCTAACCCATGCCTATGCGGCCATCAATATGAAAGCTGACCAGACCATCAGCGGCACAGCCCTGAATATGTTTGCACCGGCCTTTGCCATCTTCGTGGCCCGGGTGATCCAGGGGGTACAGCAGATCCAGTTTAACAATACCTTCCGGATCCAGTCGGTTCCGGTTCTGGGCAAGATTCCGATTCTGGGTCCTTTGCTGTTTCAGAATACGTACATTACCACCTATGTGGGGATCGTAATCCTGCTTCTGTCTACTTTGGTGCTTTACAAGACCCGGTTTGGGCTAAGGCTTCGGGCCTGCGGGGAGCACCCTCAGGCAGCGGATGCGGCCGGTATCAATGTGTATCGGATGCAGTATGCCGGAGTGATCATCTCAGGCGCGTTAGGTGGGCTTGGAGGACTGGTGTTTGTGGTTCCCACTTCCACCAATTTCAATGCGGATGTGGCAGGATATGGATTCCTGGCCATTGCTGTGCTGATCTTCGGA